>NZ_ATUL01000020.1:0-53022 GCF_000420185.1 Thioalkalivibrio sp. ALR17-21
CTGTCGGATGCGCGTTCGCGGATCCGGGATGCGGACTTTGCCGCGGAGACGGCGGAGCTGACCCGGGCGCAGGTGCTGCAGCAGGCGGGGACCTCGGTGCTGTCGCAGGCGAATGCGGTGCCGCAGAACGTGCTGGGTCTGCTGCAGTAAGGCGGAGGTTTCCTCCGGGCCCGTGTTGCGGGCCATCCCGGGGCCCGTCCCGAGTGATCGGGGTGGGCCTTTTTGCGTTGTGGGGTGATCTCGGGGGCGGTAGTCCGGGCGGGTGCGTTTTCGCGCGCGAGCGCGCTCCCACGGGGTGGCGGGGTTCGGGATATGGGATCCGGCTGTGTGATGGATTGCGGGGATTTTTTGGCGGCGGCAGGTAGTTGCCGCCGGGATCGGCCAGAATCCGGGTAAAGGGATTTGCGGCGCGACATGGTGCGGCGCAGCGGGGCGGAAAAAATTTGCCGCTGGGGCTAAAGGTTCTTGCCCGTCGGCCGTTACCGCCAGCAGGAGCGGAAATGTTTCCGCACGGTTGGCCCCCGTAATGGGGCTGTCATGGCAAGAGGAAAAGACCATGTCGCAAGTCATCAACACCAACATCCTTTCGCTGAATGCCCAGCGGAACCTGAATGTCTCGCAGAACGCCCTGTCGCAGTCGCTGGAGCGTCTGTCATCGGGTCTTCGCATCAACAGTGCGAAGGACGATGCGGCCGGACTGGCCATCTCGGAACGTTTCACCAGCCAGATCAATGGCCTCAATCAGGCGGTGCGCAACTCGAATGACGGCATCTCGTTCGCGCAGACGGCCGAGGGGGCGCTGAACACCATTGGCGACGCGCTGCAGCGTGCGCGCGAGCTCGCGGTGCAGGCGGCGAACGACACCAACTCGGCGTCGGACCGTCAGGCGATCAACGACGAGGTCCAGCAGCTGATGGAGGAGGTCAGCCGTGTGGCCAACTCGGCCGAGTTCAACGGTGGCTCGGTACTGGATGGCACGGTGGAGGACCTGTTCTTCCAGGTAGGGGCAAACCAGGGGCAGACCATCGCAGTGAGTGGCGTGGATGCGCGTACGTCGCAGCTGGGCACGACCGAGGTCGTCGGCGAAGACGGCCTGACGCAGGAACAGATCTCCGAAGGGTTTGAATCGATCAGCGATATCACGATCACGGGCGACGCGTTCGACGCCATCGTGGTGGATCTGGATGGCGCCGAGACGCTGGAGGATGTGGTCCGCCTGGTGAACGCGGAGATCGCCGATGAAGCGGCCGGCGGGGATGACAATGCGGCGGCGGTGGCGGACGCCAACCTGCAGGCCGCCCTGCGGGTGGACAATGAAGGCAACACGACCATCGCGATTACCTCGCAGTTCGGCACCGAAAACCTGGGCGTGACCGGCGGGGACATTGATCTGGACGGAGATGGAGATGGGGATGTCGATCTGTTTGCCGGAGCAACGGCCGAAAACGTAACCCTGAACGACATCGACGTGACGACGCGCGAGACCGCGACGCAGGCGATGGGCGCGCTGGATGGTGCGCTGACCGAGGTGAACTCGCTGCGTGCGGAGCTGGGTGCGGTGCAGACGCGTTTCGAGAGCACGATTTCCAACCTGGAGATCGGCTCGGAGAACCTGTCGGATGCGCGTTCGCGGATCCGGGATGCGGACTTCGCCGCGGAGACGGCGGAGCTGACCCGGGCGCAGGTGCTGCAGCAGGCCGGGATCGCCGTGCTGTCGCAGGCCAATGCGGTGCCGCAGAACGTGCTGGGGCTTCTGCAGTAAACTCTCACTGACCACGACGCTGGAAGGATTCGGGCATGAGGCCCGGGTCCTTCCACGGAGGGCTGCCATATGACGGATATGATCAACAACAGCATGCCGGGCGCCGGGGGCTACACGCCGAATACCCGCTCCGGGGAATCCGGGGGCGGGCGTGCTGACGGGCGCGGTTCGGAAGCTCCGGGGGGTGGCGCTGTCGAGCGGAAGGGAGCTGCCGCCCCGGCGAGCGAGAGCGGGCCGGAACGGCAGGGGTCTTCCGGTAGCGAGAGGCGGGAGGTCGCTGAACCGGTGGAGGCCTCCGACCTCGAGCCGGTGGTCGAATCGATCAACGCCTATCTGCAGAACAGTCAGCGAACCCTGGAGTTCAGTGTGGATGATTCCACCGGGCGCACTGTCATCACGGTGATGGATGGCGAAAGCGACGAGATCATCCGCCAGATCCCGCCGGAGCAGATGCTAGTCCTGGCGGAGCATTTCGAGAACGAACGGGCGCTTGGCGGCACGGGATTTGTCGACAAGGCCTGAGCGGTGCGGGCCGGGCGGCATCGTTCTTGCTGCGTCGAAGGCGTTATTGCGCTGGCCCGGTCCTTGTAGGAGCGCGCTTGCGCGCGAATGTGGATGTGGGGGCCACATGGTGGTCGTTTTCGCGGCTAAAGCCGCTCCTACAGTGACTCTTCTCATTCGAGGATGACCCGCGGGGGCAGGCTTGGGTCCATAATGATTCATCCGCTCAAGTTTTCGGCAGAAGGGCCGTTAACCTGGTCAGAAACGACGGGACACCCGCGCAGCGGGCAGGAAGGTAACGATCATGGCCATCAGTTCTCTCGGTGTCGGTTCCGGGCTGGATCTAAATCAGATCGTGGGCGATCTGGTGAACTCGCAGCGCGCGCCGCGCGAGGCCCGGCTGAACGAACGCGAGGAACGCATCGAGGCGGAGATCTCCGCCTACGGGCAGATCAGCAACACCATGGACGGGATCGGTTCGGCCGTGTCGAGTCTGGCCGAGTTCGAGCCCGAGCAGTCGGTGTCGCTGACGAACGACGATGTGGCCAGTGTGTTCGTCACCGGCGATGCACCGAACGGGGAGTTCGACCTGGAGGTCAATCAGCTGGCCCGGGCGCAGACGGTGGCCTCCGATTCCGGGCTGTTCGAGGAGTCGAGCGACGACGTCGGGTCCGGGACTTTTACCATCCAGGTGGGCGACGGTGATGAGGTGTCCATCGAGGTGGAGGACGGTGACTCCCTGCGTGATCTGCGCAATGCGATCAACGATGCGGATGCGGGCGTGAATGCCTCCATCGTGAACGACGGCGACGGCCCGCGCCTGACGATGACCGCCGAGCGCACCGGTGCGGAGAACACGATCTCGGTGACCGTGGACGGTGATGCGGATCTGCAGCGTCTGGAGAACCAGACCGAGATGGTGCAGGCCCAGGATGCCGAGGCCGTGATCAACGGGATGGCCATCACCAGCCCGAGCAACACGCTGGAGGACACCATCGAGGGCCTGTCCATCGACCTGGAAGCTGAAGGTTCCACGCGGGTCTCGATCAGCGAAGACCGAGGCGCACTGCGCAATCAGCTGGAGTCGTTCGTCGAGGCCTACAACAGCATGATCGGTGAGGTCCGGGAACTGACGAGTTACGACGTCGAGGAAGACGAGGCCTCGGTGCTGACCGGGGATTCCACCGTGCGCAGTGCACGCAGCCGCCTGAGCAATGCGTTGATCGAACGCTCGTCGGTAGAAGGCATCAACAACCAGACCTTCGCGGATCTCGGCATCACGACTCAGCGTGACGGGACGCTGCAGTTCGATACCCAGCGGTTCGATGATGCGATGGAGCGTGAGGGCTTCGACGACATCGCCGCGGCGGTGCGCGACCTGGCCGGCGGGGTGGACGATACCCTCGAGAGCATTACCGGGCGCGAGGGTCTGTTCCAGGTCCGCCAGGACGGGTTGCAGAACGAGCAGTCGCGGGTGGATGACCAGCGTGAACGGCTGGATGACCGGATCGAACGGCTGGAGGCCCGCCTGGTGCGCCAGTTCTCCAGCATGGATACGGCCGTGGCCCAGATGCAGCAGACAGGGGATTACCTGCAGCAGCAGCTGGCCGGTATGGGACAGTAACAGAACGATCCATCGATGATTGGCAGGCGGTGCCGCAAAGGTGCCGTCCGGTTTCCGAACGGAGGCGAGCATGTACGGCATGAACACGAGAAAGAACGTCGATTCCTACCGCCAGGCGGGCATGCTGTCCGAGGTGCAGGTCGCGGATCCGCACCGTCTGGTGCAGATGTTGTTCGAGGGGGCGCTGGAGCGGATCGCGGTGGCCAAGGGTGCGATGAAGGCGGGCAATATCGCTTACAAGGGCGAGCGTATCGGCAAGGCGATCGACATCATCGACTCCCTGCGCTCGATGCTGGATGACAAGCACAATCCGGAGCTGGCCGAGCGTCTGGCCGCGCTGTATTCCTACATGATGCGCCGCCTGACCGAGGCCAACCTGCACAACGATCCGGAACGGCTGGACGAGGTGTCGAAGCTGCTGCGCGAGATCAAGGCAGGCTGGGACGAGATCCCGCCGGAATACCGCAACGCGTCCGCATCTCGCGCCAGCTGACCGTCTTGGACCCTCGTTCGCTGGCGAGTGCGCTGGATGATGTCCTGGGCCGCCTGCAGGCGGCCCGGGATGCCGAGGACTGGGAATCCCTGCCCGCGCTCGACGAGGAAGCGCGGGCGCTGATCCAGCGTGCCACGGTGAGCAGCGGAGACCGCCCTCCGGCGGGCGCCGAGACCGACGTGCGCGCGGCGCTGGAGCGGTTGTCCGAGTTCTATGCGGCCACGGTGCCGGGGCTGGCCGAACGGCGCTCCGAGACCGCGCGCGAGATCAAGGGCCTGCGTCAGGGCCAGCGGGCGGTGGGGGCGTATCAGAACACCCGCCGGGGCTGACCCGGCGCACCTCGTAGACGTTATCCAGTGAATGCAGGCGGTCGAACAGGCCGCTCAGCTCGCCCAGGTCGGAGACCTCCGCCTCCAGCTCCATGCGCACGCTGCGATCTGCCGGATCGGTCTGCGTGTTGACCCGCAGCAGATTGATCCCGCTCTGCGAGAACACCCCGCCGACCTCGGCGAACAGGCCGGCGCGGTCCTGCGCTTCCAGCTCCAGCGACACGATTTCGGTTTCGGGTTCATCGCCCCAGCTGACCGGTATCAGGCGTGCGCGCTTGTCCTCCGGCAGGTGGAGGATGTTGGGGCAGTCGTCGCGGTGCACGGAGACACCGGCGCCGCGGGTGATGAAGCCGATGATCGGGTCCCCGGGCTGCGGGTCGCAGCACTGCGCGCGGGTGGTGAGCAGACCGCCGACCCCGCGGATGCGGATGTCCTCGGCGTTGTGCTCCGCGGCGTCGCCATCGCGGCGGCCCTCGCGGCGACGGGGGCTCGGCGCGGCGGGCGCCTCCTCGCGGGTCTTGTCGCGTTCGCGGCGCTCGCGGATCATCTGCGCCAGGCGTCCGGCGATCTGTCCCGTGGTGATGTCGCCGGCGCCCAGCGCGATCATCAGCTCGTCGAACCCGGGGTATTTCATCTGCCGCGCGAGTTCGTCGCGGTCGAGATCGGGGATGCGTTCGTGCAGTCCGAGACGCTGGCATTCGCGGTCGAACAGCTGCTTGCCGGTGGCGAGGTGCTCGTCCTGATGCTGCTGGCGGAACCAGGTGCGCACCTTGGCCCGCGCCCGGGAGGTGTTGAGATAGCCGAGGTTGGGGTTGAGCCAGTCGCGGCTGGGGCCGCCCTCGCGCGTGGTGAGGACCTCGACGCGTTCGCCGGAGCGCAGGCGGTAGGTGAGCGGGACGATGCGCCCGTCGACCTTGGCGCCGCGGCAGCGGTGGCCCACCTCGGTGTGCACGGCGTAGGCGAAATCCAGCGGCGTGGCGCCCTGGGCGAGGTCCAGCACGTCGCCCTGCGGGGTCAGTACGAACACGCGCTGGTGCAGCGGCTCGCTCTGGATCTCGTCGAGCAGGTTCTGGTCGGAGCCGTCGTTCTCCAGTAGCTGGCGCAGCGAGGTGATGGCCTGGTTCAGGGCGCGATCCTCGCGTCCGCCTTCCTTGTAGCGCCAGTGGGCGGCGACCCCGAGTTCGGCGAACTCGTCCATCTCGCGGGTGCGGATCTGCACTTCCACGACTTTGCCCTCCGGTCCCACCACCGCGGTGTGCAGGGACTGGTAGCCGTTGTCCTTGGGGTTGGCGATGTAGTCGTCGAACTCGCCGGGCAGGTGGCGCCAGTGGTTGTGCACCACGCCCAGCACGGTGTAGCAGGTCGCCAGCCGGTCGACGATCACGCGCGTGGCGCGCAGGTCGTACAGCTCGGACAGCGAGGTGTTCTTGCGTTGCATCTTCTTCCAGATGCTGTAGATGTGCTTGGGCCGGCCGAACACCCGGGCCTCGATCCCCGCATCGGCCAGGTGCTTTTCCAGCATCCGGGTGAAGCGGGCGACGTATTCCTCGCGCTCGGTGCGGTTCTCCTCCAGCCCGCGCGCGATATCGCGGTAGGTCTCCGGTTCGAGGATGCGCAGCGAGAGATCTTCCATCTCCCACTTGAGCTGGCCCACGCCCAGCCGGTTGGCCAGCGGGGCGATCACGTCCAGGGTCTCCTGTGCCAGCGCGCGGGCACTGGCGTCGGGTTCCTTGACCACCAGGCGCAGGTGCTGCACGCGGAACGCCAGCTTGATCAGCACCGCGCGCACGTCGTCGACCATGGCCATCAGCATGCGGCGCAGGCGCTCGGCCTGTTCGGGCCGGCCGGCCGGGGTCTCGAAGCGGCGGCGGACCAGTGCGGAGACGTTCTCGGTGAGCTGCGCGACGCGTTCGCCGTAGTCCCGGCGCAGGGCCTTTGCGTCGGCGTGGCCAGCGAGAAAGACCGGGACCAGCAGGGTGGCGATCAGGGTCTGACGGTCGACGTTGAGGTGGCGCAGGATCTCGGCGACATCCAGCGCATGCGCCTCCAGACCGGCGGCGTCAACCGACTCCAGCGCGCGGTCCAGTGCGGAGGCGAGGGCATCGTCCGGGGCGGTGTCGCCGGCCAGACGCTGTAGCAGCCGGTCACGATCCAGGCCGAGGAGTTCGGTGTTGGTCAGCAGGGAATGGCGCATCGCGAGGACCGTGTCGGGCGCGGGGATGAGACGCGCCCATTGTACCCGAGTTGCGCAGGGCGACGGGGATGTTCAGGATCATGGGCATGGCCAATGTGATCCGGTTCCTGATCCTGCTCGCGACGGGTTACGCCGTGCTGGTGGCGACCGTCTATCTGACCCAGGACCGCCTGATTTACATGCCCTCGCGTGACGTGACCTCCACGCCCGCGGACGCCGGGCTGGACTTCGAGGAGGTGTGGCTGGAGCCGGAGGCGGACGTGCGCCTGCACGGCTGGTATCTGCCGGGGCCGGAGGAGGATGCCCCGGTGCTGCTGTTCTTCCATGGCAATGCGGGCAACATCGGGCATCGCCTGCATTCGCTGCAGCGGTTCCACGAGGTGGGGCTCGCGGTGCTGATCATCGATTATCGCGGCTACGGCCGTTCCTCGGGCCGGCCGGATGCGCCGGGGCTGCACGCCGACGCCGAGGCCGCCTGGGACTATCTGCGCGAGGAACGCGGCTACGCGACGGAGGACATCGTGGTGTTCGGCCGCTCGCTGGGGGCGGCGGTGGCGGCGCGCCTGGCGGCGGAGCGCGAACCCGGTGCGGTGATCCTGGAGTCCGCGTTCACTTCGGCGGCGGATCTGGGGGCGGAGATCTACCCGTTCCTGCCGGTACGCTGGCTGATCCGCCATCCGTATCCGGTCCTCGAACATGTCCGGCGCCTGGAAGCCCCGCTGCTGCTGGTGCATGCGCGCGAGGACGAGATCGTGCCCTTCGAGCATGCGCGCCGCCTGCAGGCGGCGGCCCCGGGCACCCCGCCGATCCTGGGCCTGTGCGGCGGCCACAACGACGGCTTCCTGCGGTCCGGGTCGCTTTACACCCGCGGGTTGCAGGATTTCCTCGCCGCGGCCGGCCTGCTGCGTGGCGGAACGCCCTGAGGTCGCGCCGGGTCCATCACGATTCACCACTACTTGCTGCACGGGAGAAAGCCATGAAAGCACTGCTGATCGATGCCGAAAAACAGTCCATCGAACCGATCGAGATCGGCGGACGGGAAGACCTGCCCGGACTGATCGGATACGAAACCCTCGAGGCGGATACGATCGGCCCCGAAGGCGACACCCTGTTCTTCGACGAGGAATGTTTCCTGCGCGGAACCGCCGGTCGCTTCCAGATTGACAGCATCATTCCGGTGTCCGGCCGGGGCGTGGTGGTCGGTTCCTCCGATGGCGGCACGACTCTGCAGGATGTCGTCTCCGACGTGGACAGCCTCAGCGCGCGTCTGAAGTACCTGTAGACCGTTCCCGGGTCTCCACCTGCACCTCGCCGTGCAGGGTGCGGTGTACCGGACAGCGATCGGCGATCTGCAGCATGCGTTCGCGCTGTTTCGCATCCAGGTCGCCCTCGATGGTGATCTCGCGGGTGATGCGGTCGACCGGGCCGTTCTCGCCCTTGAGTTTCTCGTGCTGCAGATGCACCCGGACGCGTTCCAGCGGCAGCTGCTTGTGCGCGGCGTACATGCGCAGGGTCATGCTGGTGCAGGCCCCCAGCGACGCCAGCAGTAGCTCGTAGGGGTTCGGGCCGGTGCCATCGCCGCCGACGTCCGGCGGTTCGTCGGCCAGGAAGTGATGCGGGCCGATGCGGACGTCCTGCTGGTACTGGCCGTCGCCGGTCTCCTCGACCGTCACTGCGGTCCCGTCGCCGGGCGCGTCCGCGTCCGCCGAATCCCCTCGTTCTTCGCCGATATAGCGTGTGCCCCAGGCGGCGACCAGTCCGGCCACGTATTCGGCGTCGGCCGGATTGAGCAGGGTGTGGTCGGCATCGTCCAGTGACACGAAGCTCTTTGGATGGCGCGCCGTCTCGAAGATGCGCCGCGCCGCGTCCACCGACACCACCGTGTCGCCCGGAGCGTGCAGGATCATCAGCGGCCGGTCGAGGTCGCGGATGCGTTCGGCCTGGGTCTGGCTGCGCAGGTCCTCGACGAACTCCCGCCGGATACGGAACGGGCGGCCGGCGAGGTTCACCGTCGCCTCGCCTTCGGTCTCGATGGTCTCTAGCGCCTCGCCGAAGTGGTCCAGCACGCTGTCGGCCTCGAACGGGGCGGCGATGGTGGCGACCGCGCGGCATTCTGGAATCCGACCGGCGACGCCCAGTACCGCCGCGCCGCCCAGGCTGTGGCCAACCAGCAGGGCGGGGGCGGCCTCTCGCCCGCGCAGGTAGTCGGCCGCGGCCAGCAGGTCCTCCAGATTGGAGGAGAAGCCGCTGTTGGCGAAGTCGCCCTCGCTGTCGCCCAGTCCGGTGAAATCGAACCTCAGCGTCGCGATCCCGGCCTCGGCCAGCCCGCGGGCGATGCGGTTGGCGGCGCGATTGTCCTTGCCGCAGGTAAAGCAGTGGGCGAACAGGGCCCAGGCCCGTACGGGCCCGGTGGGGCGGTCGATGCGCCCGGCCAGCATCTGGCCCTGGTGGCCCGGAAATTCGACGCGTTCTCGGCGCATGCTGCGGCCTCCTGTATCCGTGCCGGGATCCGCCCGGATGTCGGCCGGATCCCGGAAAACAAAAAACCCGCCGGAAGGCGCTCCCGGCGGGTGGCCCGGCCCGCTCCGGAAGACGGAGCGGGCAGTGGAGCAGGCCGGTCCTACGCCTTGCCGGCTGCTTCGGCCTCGGCGATCCGGATCAGCTTCAGCTCGTGGAACAGCCCCATCAGCAGGCTGACCGACATGACCAGAAGCACGATCATGAACGGCAGACCGGTGCTGACGGCTCCGGCCTGGAGGGCCGACAGGGCGGCGGCTCCGCCCACGGCCAGCAGTACGGCGGCGATCAGGCCCTCGACGGTGGCCCAGAACAGGCGCTGGGACTGCGGGGCGTCGGTCTTGCCGCCGGAGGTGATGCTGTCGATGACCAGCGAACCGGAGTCCGAGGAGGTCACGAAGAACACCAGCACCAGCACCACGGCCAGGAACGAGGTGAGCGCGGCCAGCGGCAGGTTCTGCAGCATCTGGAACAGCGCCAGCGAGGAGTCGGTGATGCCCTCGTCGGCCAGCGCGCCGATGCCTTCGCGCACTTGATCGATGCCGGTACCGCCGAACACGCTCATCCAGATGACGGTGACCAGCGTGGGTACGATCAGCACGGCGGTGACGAACTGGCGCACCGTACGGCCGCGCGAGACGCGCGCGATGAACATGCCGACGAACGGCGACCAGGAGATCCACCACGCCCAGAAGAAGATCGTCCAGCTGTGGTAGAAGGTCTCGTCCTCACGCCCGACCGGGTTGCTCAGCGGGATGATGTACTGGGCATAGGCCGAGAGCGTGGTGCCGGTGTTGGCGAGGAAGGCGATGAAGCCGCCGAAGATCATCACGAACAGCATGAGCAGCCCGGCGACGATCAGGTTGAGGTTGCTCAGCACCTTCACCCCGCCGTCGATGCCGCGCATGACCGAGAGCAGGGCGATCACGGTGATGCCGATGATCACCGCCAGCTGCGTGCCCAGTCCGCCGTCGATGCCGTCGAACAGGAAGTCCAGGCCGGAGGCCGCCTGCTGCGCCCCCAGACCCAGCGAGGTGGCGAGACCGAACAGCGTGGCCAGCACCGCCAGGGTGTCGATCACGTGGCCGAACGGGCCCCAGACGCGCTCGCCCAGGATCGGGTAGAACGCCGAACGGATGGTCAGCGGCAGCCCCTTGTTGTAGGCGAAGAAGGCCAGCGCGAGGCCGACGATGGCGTAGACCGCCCAGGGATGCAGACCCCAGTGATACATGGTGGCGCCCAGCGCGGCTTGCTTGGAGGCCTCGGTGCCGCCTTCGATCCCCAGCGGGGTGCCGAACCATTCGGTGAAGTAGCCCACGGGTTCCGCCACGGCCCAGAACATCAGGCCGATGCCCATGCCCGCGGCGAACAGCATGGAGAACCAGGACAGCACGCCGAAATCGGGTTTGGCGTCCTGGCCGCCGATACGGATGCGGCCGATCGGGAGGAGGATCAGGGCGAGGGCGAAGAGGACGAACAGGTTGCCGGCCGAGAGGAACAGCCAGTCGAAGGTTTCCTGGATCCAGGTCTGGGTGGCGCCGAGGCTGTCATTCGCCTGTTCCGGGAAGACCAGGGCGCCGATCACGAACAGCAGGATCAGTGCGGCACTGACCACGAAAACCGGGTTGTGGAGATCCAGTCCGAGAGGGTTGATGTTCTGCTCACCGATCTCGTGATCGGTGTCGTAGGCCTTTTCCAGCTCTTCTTTTTGCTTTTGCAGATCGTCGTTGTCGCTCACCCCGATACCTCCCTTGTTTGGTGATAGTGGGATGATTGCACGTCCGGGGCGGAAGCCTCAATGCGTGCGCTGTTTTCATTCCGCCCGGCCATGACCGAAGGTGCGTGCCACGTAGTCGATGTCCTTGTCGCCGCGCCCGGAAAGGTTCACCAGTACGGTGCTGCCCGGGTGCTCGCGCGCGTGCTCCACCGCCCAGGCGACTGCATGGGCGCTCTCCAGGGCGGGGATGATGCCTTCGGTCCGCGACAGGCGGTAAAAGGCATCCAGAGTCTCGTCATCGCCGATGGCGTGATAGGCGACCCGCCCGGTGGTCTTCAGATACGAGTGTTCGGGGCCGACCCCGGGGTAGTCCAGCCCGGAGGCGATCGAATGCACCGGGGCCGGGTTGCCCTCGTTGTCGGTCAGCAGCATGCACTTGAAGCCGTGCAGCATCCCCGGTTTGCCGAAGGTCATGGTGGCGGAATGCTGTCCCGGTTCGCTGCCGCGACCCAGCGGCTCCACACCGTTGAGCTGCACCTCGGGATCATCGATGAAACCGGCGAACATGCCCATTGCGTTGGACCCGCCCCCCACGCAGGCAACCACCTGTTCCGGCAGCTGGCCGTCGGTCAGTTCCTGATACTGCTCGCGCGCCTCGATCCCCACCACCGACTGGAAGTTGCGCACCATCAGCGGGAACGGGTGCGGGCCGACCACCGAGCCGATCGCGAACAGGGCCTCGTCGGCCTGCGAGAGATACGACTGGAACGCGGAGTCCACCGCTTCCTTGAGGCTGCGCCCGCCGAAAGATACCGGGACGACCTCCGCCCCCATCAGCTTCATGCGGGTGACGTTGGGCGCTTCCTTTTCGATGTCGATCTCGCCCATGTGGATCTCGCATTCCATGCCGAAGCAGGCCGCCGCAGTGGCCAGGGCCACGCCGTGCTGGCCGGCGCCGGTCTCCGCGATCAGCTTCTTCTTGCCCATGTGGCGCGCGAGAAGGGCCTCGCCCATGCAGTGATTGAGCTTGTGTGCCCCGGAGTGGTTGAGGTCCTCGCGCTTGAGGTAGATATGCGCGCCGGCCTCGCGGCTGAGGTTGCGCGCGTAGTAGACCGGGGTGGGGCGGCCCTGGTAATGCCGGCGGATGTAGCGAAGTTCCTGCAGGAAGTCCGCCGACAGCGCCAGCTGACGCCAGGCGCGCTCGATCTCGGCGAAATGGGATTCGAGTTCCGGTGGCAGGAAGGCGCCGCCAAAATCACCGAAATAGCCTTCGGCATTCGGAAAGTCCTTGAGGTACGACATGGCAGTCTCGTGGCCGGGGGCGGCGTGGGCCGCCGTGGATCTCCGTGAGAGGGCCTATCATCGTAGTTGCCGCTCGTGCGGACAAGCGGGCGGGGAGGGCGCCCGGCCGGGCCGGGCGCCGGGGCCGGTTTACTGCAGCACGCTTTCGAGGATGCGTTCGTTGTCCTCGGTGGCTTCGGCCATGATCTCGGCGATGCTGCCGCCGAACACCCGCGCCACCAGACTGGTGTTCATGCGCGATACGATGACGGTACCGTCAGCGCGTTCGTAGACCGAGACGCGGCAGGGCATCATGGAGGTCACCAGATAGTTGTCTTCCTCGCTCAGGAGGTTCCCGGCGTGATCCGGCTGGCACAGTTCGAGGACCGTGACCGGGGCGACGTCGTATCCATGTTCGCCCACGGTGCCGCTCAGGTCGTGCTTGGTCGGGACCGCCCAGCCTTCGGCTTCGGCCGCGGTCTCGATGCGCTCGATGGTTTCCGCGTAGCCATACTGGCTTTCGTCCTCGACGATCATCAGTCCGGGCGCGGCGTTGTAGGCATAGGCAAAGGCCAGGATGATACCGGCGATCAGGCCGATGATGGCCCCCAACAGGAAACGGTTCTGCATTGCTCTCTCTCCTCGCTGTTTTTGTTGTCAGCATTCCCACGATACGCCCGTCGGGCCTGAAATGACCATGGCGAGCTCCCTGAAAGAGCATGGCGGTCCGCTGTTGCTGGCCGGGCTGGTGGTGCTCGGGATCGGGCTGGGCATGGCCGTCGGTGATCCGGAATGGATCCTGGAGACGGGGCGCCGGCTTACCGGCGATCCCTGGCTGCTCGCGGGGCTGGTGGTGCTGATGGCGATCCTGTTCACCTTCGCGCTGCCGGGCAGTCTGGTGGTGTGGCTGATTGCGCCGTTCGTGGCGCCATGGGTCGCGGTCCCGCTGCTGGTGACCGGCAGTGTCGCGGGCGCGCTGGGCGGGTACTGGCTCGCGGGTCGTCTGGGTGCGGATCGCGGCCCGCTGCGGCACCATCCCTGGCTGGTGGAGGCCCTGCGTCGGCACGGCGACTTCCTGAATCTGATGGCGATGCGTACCTTCCCGGGGTTCCCGCATTCCGTCATCAATTATGCCGGGGGCATGCTGGGCCTGCCCCGCGCGACCTTCGTGCTGGCCACGACCCTGGGGCTGTGCGTGAAATGGGGTGTGTATTCCAGCGTGCTTTACGGGGCGGCGGAGGCCATTGAGGACGGCGACGCACTGCAGCCCTGGACCCTGGTGCCGCTGGGCGTGCTGGCGCTGCTGCTGGCGGTCGGGGGCTGGCTGCGGCAGCATTACCGCCGCTCGGGCGAGGCCTGACGGCACGGCTGCGCGGCCAGCGGATCTACGCACAAACCTGAGAGAGAACGAATGATATTCGGACGACCGCATGCGTTCTTCGCCACCGTAAACCCGGTGGTGTTCACCGCCTCGTCGATCGTGGTGCTGACCTTCGTGCTGTTCGGGGTCATCTTCACCGAGACGGCCTCGCTGACCTTTGCCGCGATCCACGGGTTCATCACCGAGTATCTGGGCTGGATCTACATCCTGGCGGTGACCGTCTTCCTTGCCTTTCTGGTCTGGCTGGCGCTCAGTCCGTACGGGCGGATTCGCCTCGGGAATACCGAGGACCGTCCGGAGTTCAGCTTCATGGCGTGGTTCTCCCTGCTGTTCGGGGCGGGCATGGGCATCGGTCTGATCTTCTGGAGCGTGGCCGAGCCGATGCTGCACTACCAGAACCCGCCGTTCGGCGAGGGCGAGACCCAGGAGGCGGCCGGTGAAGCCATGGCCTTCACCTTTTTCCACTGGGGCCTGCATGCCTGGGCGGTGTACGTGGTGCTGGGCCTGTCGGTGGCGTATTTCTCGTTCCGCAAGGGCCTGCCGCTGACCATTCGGTCGATCTTCTATCCAATGCTGGGGGATCGGATCTACGGGCCGATCGGGCACGTGATCGACATCCTCGCGGTGTTCGGCACGCTGTTCGGGCTGGCGACCTCGCTGGGCTTCGGCGCGATGCAGCTGAACACCGGCCTCAACGTGCTGTTCGGCATGCCGGTGTCCGGCTGGTTCCAGGTGGGGATCATCGGGGCGATCACCTTCGTCGCGGTGATGGCCGTGATCTCCGGGCTGGACCGCGGGCTGAAATGGATGAGCCTGGCCAACCTGTGGCTGGCCACGGCGTTGCTGCTGTTCGTGCTGCTCGCCGGGCCGACGCTGTTCATCATCCGTTTCTTCCTCGACTCCATTGGCGAGTATCTCAACCACATCGTGCAGCTGAGTCTGACCGCCGGCGCGATGCAGGAGGCCGAGTGGCAGAAGAGCTGGACCATCTTCTACTGGGCCTGGTGGATCGCCTGGTCACCGTTCGTCGGGATCTTCATCGCGCGGGTCTCGCGCGGGCGCACCATCCGCGAGTTCATTGCCGGCGTGCTGCTGCTGCCGTCCCTTTTCGTGTTCGTGTGGCTGGCGGTGTTCGGCGGCACGGCGCTGCATTTCGAGCTGTTCGGAGACGGGGCGGGGATCGCGGCGGCGGTGGCCGAGGACACGACCATTGCGCTGTACGCCACGCTGGAGCAGCTGCCGCTGTTCCATCTGGCCTCGGGGCTGGCGACCGTCCTGATCGCGACCTACTTCATCACCTCGTCGGGCTCCGGGACCCACGTGATCGACGCGCTGGTCTCGCGCGGGAGCACGCGCTCGCCCAAGCGTCAGCGGGTGATCTGGGGCATCACCGAGGGCGCGGTAGCGGCGACCCTGCTGATCGTGGGCGGCGAGATGGCCCTGGACGGGCTGCAGACCGGGGCGATCACCGCGGGATTGCCGGTGGCGATCATCCTGCTGTTCGCCTGCGTGAACCTGACCCGGGCACTGCAGGGCGAGACGGCCGCCCCGTACTGACGCGGCCTGATGCGTCGGCCGGTACGGGACAAGTCCCTGTTCCGGGTCTTGGTTTCGGCGGTCGGCTGCGCCACACTGCGCGCATGTCGACCGCCGCTCCCCCTTCCCGTGCCGGCTCTGCCGGGCGCCCGCTGTCGCGCCTGGCGGTGCTGGTGGTGGACGATTTCGCCAACATGCGGGCGACCCTGCGCGAGATGCTGCTGACCTCCGGCTTCGAGGACATCGATCTCGCGCGTGATGGCGTGGATGCGCTGGACAAGCTGGAACGGCGTCGCTACGACATCGTGCTGTGCGACTACAACCTGGGTGACGGGCCGGACGGCCAGCAGGTACTGGACCGGGCCCGTGAACAGGGCTGGGTCGGGCCGGCCACGGTGTTCGTGATGGTCACCGCCGAGAACAGCAACGAGATGGTCATGGGGGCGCTGGAGAGCGGCCCCGATGCCTACCTGTCCAAGCCCTTCAACCGCGAACTGCTGGTGGTGCGGCTGCAGCGCGCCCTGCGGCGGCGGGATCCGCTGCGCGCGCTGGATCCGTACTGGCGTCGTGGCGAGTTCGCACAGGCGCGGGCCGAGGCCGAACGCATGCTGGAAGCAGGAGAGGGGCGTGCCGCCGACCTGCAGCGCCTGCGCAGCGATCTGGCCCTGGCCGAGGGCGAGCCGGGCGTGGCGGCCGAGGCCGCCCGTGCGGTGACGGGCGAGACCACGCCGCCCTGGGCACAGGTGCGTCTGGGCGAGGTGGCCGAAGCCGAGGGGGACCTTGCGGCTGCCGAGGAGGCGTATCGAGCGGCCATCGCGGCAACGCCGTATTACATGCCGGCGCATGACCGGCTGGCGTTCGTGCTGGAACGCACCGGCCGCGAGCGCGAGGCGCTGGACGTGCTGGTGGCGGCGGCGGAACGCTCGCCCAAGTCGCTGGCGCGGCAGCGGGCGCTGGGGCGGCTGGCCCTGGCCCGGGGGGAATACGAGCGCGCCGCGCGTGCCTGGCGCCATGCGATGGCCCTGGCGACCCAGATGCAGATACCGCATCCGGGTGACATGGCGTATCAACTGGAGGCATTGATCGCGCGCGGGGCGACCCGCGAGGCGCGGACCAAACTGCAGAGCCTGGAGAGTGATTACCGCGGTCATCCGGAAGTGCACTGGTGGGTCGTGGTGACGCGCCTGCGCCTGCTGCTGGCCGGTGTGGCGGTGGATCGCGCGGGGTTGCTCGGCCAGCTGGATGCGGCCATGGCAGCCGGATCACCGCCGCCGGCGCTGCGCGAGGTGCTGCCGGACCTGCTGGAGCAGGCAGGTGAGGGCGAACGCGCGCGGAGCCTGCGGACATCGAACGGCGGCCCGGGGGAGACATGAAGAGCATCGATTTCGGTACCGTCATCGCCATTTCCATCCACGACATGAAGAACTCGCTGGGGATGGCGATGAATTCGCTGGAGGCGTTGCGCGACCCGGAAACCGGCGAGTGCAACTGCGACGAGCAGACCATCGCGCGACTGCAGTACGAGGCCCATCGCGTGCACGACAGCCTGATACAGATGCTCACGCTGTACCGCAACCAGCAGGGGCTCTACACCCCGCGTTTTCGCCCGCTGCTGGTGATCGAACTGCTGGAGGACTACTGGGCGTCCAGCAAGCCGCTGATGGATCACAGCGGGGTGACGGCCGAAATCGACTGCGACGAGGACCTGGAATGGGTGCTCGATCGGGAACTGGTGACGGCGGTGCTGGAGAACGTGGTGACCAACACGGTGCGTTATTGCAACGCTCGCATCCGTCTGTCGGCCGCAGTGCGCGACGGCGAGCTGTGGCTGCAGGTGGAAGACGACGGTCCCGGGTTTCCGGAGCCCATGCTGGGTTCGCGAACCACCGAGGATCAGGCGATGCTGGAGCGCGGCGCCGGGCGGACCGGACTGGGCCTGTATTTCTGCGCGATGATCGCCGAGCTGCACACGGCACCGGACGGGACGCCGGGCTCGGTCCGGCTGTCGAATGATTCGGATCTCGGCGGGGGGCGCTTTACCCTGAGACTGCCGGCGCTGCCGCCGTCCGAAACCCTGTAGCGGCGGCGGTTTCGGGCGCCTTTGCGGGGCGCCGGGTAACCTGTGGTCTTACTGTCAAATCGAGAGAATCAATGCAAGCAGGATGGATTCGTCATGCCGGTCCGGCGTTGGCCGGGGCACTGCTGGGACTGGTGCTGGTGGCCTGCGGCGGGGAGACCACGGCGCCGGTGACCCTGGATCAGCTGAGCAGCTCCGCAGCGGAGTTTGACGGCGAGATGGTGGAGGTGACCGGTCGCGTCCAGTCCTTCGATGATCCGCGGCATTACTGGATCGAGGATCATCCGCGCAACCGCGTGGCGATTTCGCCGGATGCGGCGGTCGCCGACCACGTGGGCGAGGAAGTGCGCCTGGTCGGCCGGTTTTCGTATGATCCCGAGAGTGGCCGTTCGCTCGAAGTGAATGCGGAGGCGACGGCCGCCGCCAACGCCATCCACTGACCAACGAGCGGACGACGCACATGAGCGAATGGATCGACGTGGGGCCGGAAGGCTCGATTGAACCCGGAGACCACCGGCTGCTCGAGGCCGGGGATACTGAAGTGGCGGTGTTCAACGTGGATGGCCGCTACTTTGCCCTCGAGAACCTCTGCTCGCACGAAGAATTCCCCATCGCGGGTGGCACGATCGACGACGACTGCATCACCTGCCCGCTGCACGACGCGGAATTCGACCTGCACACCGGCGAGGCACTCACGCCGCCGGCCGAGGACCCCATCCCGACCTTCCCGGTGCGGGTGCAGGACGGGATGATCCAGGTCGGCAGTCAGCCGATCGGCGGCGACGCTTGAACCGGTCCGATCGCGCGCCCCGGGTGCGGCGATGACCGCCGATGGCGACTGGCAGGGCCTCGCGGGGCTGTCGGCGACCCAGCGCGAGGACCGGCGCTTCGAACATCCCAACTGGGCGCCGTGGTCGCCGCTGCACTGGTACGAGCGACTGATCGAGGCGGCGGAACGGTATTTCGGGCGCACCGCGCTGACTCTCGACCTGATGCAGGGCTATCTGCGCTGTCTGCGCGATTCCGGTGCGCCGATGATGGCGTTTGTGGTGGAAACGGTGGATGCCTGCGGCCTGGTGACCGAGGAGCCCGAAGCCGGCACCGCGGCTGGCGGCGCGCGCGAGCGGGAAAGCTCGGCAAGCTGGCAGGCCTATACGGCTGCCGCTGCGAGCCGTTCCGAAGTGCGGCCGCCGGACGCCGATCTCGGTCCGCTGTCCGCCCGGGGCGGGCCGGAGATGCCGTCAGCGGAGGATGCCCCCGAGGCCTGGGCCCGCTGGGCCGCGGAGCTGGCCCGGGCCACCGGCAGTGGCCCGCGCTCGTCCGGAGCGGGGGGTGCGCCCGCAGGTTCCGGACCGGACGGGGATGCCGGTGCGGGGGGCGCTTCCGGGAATGCGCCGGCCGCGGCGGAGCAGGCCCGCAGTCAGGAGGATCTGATGCCGTTCATTCTCGACCTGCTGCAGGGGATGTTCGACCATATCTTCCGCCAGGTCGGTTTCAATCCGCGCGTGCGGGCCGAAATCGCCGACATGCAGTTCGCGCTGGCGCGGGTCGTGATCCGTGATCTGTCGTTCTTCCGGGATCGCTCCCATCCGCTGCGGCTGTGGATCGGCAGCGTGATCAACACCGGGATCCGTGTGAGTCCGGAGGCGGACGATGCCGAAGGAGACGCTGGCGAAGAAGGCGTGAGCGCCTATCTGCAACGCATCCGCGACTCGGTCGAGCGCCTGCGTCACGAGGCGGACAGCATGGACCGGGAGGGTGCGCGCGCCCTGCTGGAGGACTGGCTGGCCGCGATCGAGGAGGAAGACGCGCGCTGGCACCGGCGCCAGGAGCCGCGCACGGAGACTTTCGAGGCCGAGGAACGCGCGGCGCGTGCACGGCGTTCGCTGACCGTCTGCGTACTGGAGTCCGGGGCCTCCCTGCCGCAAACGGCGGCGGACTCCGTGGAGGCGGCCTGGGAAGACCTGCTGGCGGCGGACGGCGGCGAGGACGAGGAGGTGAGCCGGGCGATCCGCGGCGTGGTGGAAGCGATCTGTCGCGGAGCGACGCCGGCAGAGATCCAGCCGCGGGTGGCAGAGCTCAAGGCGGCGGGCGAGCAGGCCGGTGTCGAGGCGCAAAGGCTGCGCCGGGTCGTCGAGCAGCTGGGCCGGGCGCATCTTGCGCGCATGCGGGCCACGGCGGACGCCGAGGCGTTCGACCCGCAAGAGCGGATCCGCCATCGGCGGCATCTGCGCTACGAGGACGACGATCCCGAACTGGTCACCGATCTGGACGACGCCTGGGTGTTCGAGGCCAGTCGCGCCCGGGTGGGAGACTGGTACGAGATGGTCGACCGCACCACCGGTGAGGCGCGGCGCATGGCGCTGGTATGGCGGGGGGAGGTCACGCGGCGGTTCCTGTTCGTGTCGCTTGACGGGGTGAGTGCGCGACGGCACAGCCTGCAGGGTGTGGCACAGGAGCTGCGCGAGGGCCGGATGCGGATCCTGCCGCAGGAAAACCCGCTGGACGCAATGATTCGCTGAAGGGGTCGTAAAACCGGCCGTGCGGGGCGGCCCCGCACGGCAACCGGGTAACCGGCGGGTCAGTCGACCGGCGGCATGTATTCGTAGCGCCGGTGATCCTCCTCTTCGGGCATGGGTACGCCGGCGGCTTCGAGGGCCTCGGTCAGGTCCTCGCAGTCGTCCAGGTCGTCGGCCCGGTTGCGCAGGGTGTACAGCGCATCCGAGGCTTCGGCGACGGGCATGCGGATAACGATTTCGCCGTTTTCGGCCTTGACCAGATTCATGATCATTCCTCCCGTTTGAGTCGCTGGTTCAGTCCTCGATCGAGGGCTGGCGCGGCGCATGTTCGTCGAATGCGTGCGGCGGCTGGCGGAACTCGTTGTCCAGCTCGTACACGCCCTGCTGCAGAACCGAAGACAGCGCGCGGGCGCCATTGCGGACCTCGCCGTTCAGTTCCGTCAGGTTTTCGGTGATGCTTTTGGCCGTTTTCTTGTCCAGCGTCAGCGTGACGATGCCGTTCTCGTTCTTGACGTCCATGGGCGGCTCCTTCTCGGATGGTCGCACGTTGGTGACTTGATCCAGCTCAATACTGTGACAGGATTGGGGGCGTAAAATTCTCGAGGGCGTATGCCGTTCCCGTGAAGCCCCTGATTCAAGCGTAGACCATGCGTGCGAGCCGGGGGGCTTGTCGAGGGGGAAGCTTCCATTCTTCAACCGGCCGCAGAGCCGGGGTTTTCACACAGGGGATTCCTTTACGTGTCTTGTCTTCCAGCCGGTGTCCGGTGTTGATGTTTTCCCGTCCTCCGGTGTTTCGGCTCAGACCGGCCGCACTGATCGCGCTCGGCTATCTCGTGGCGGGCTCCCTGTGGGTCGCGCTGTCCGACATGCTCTTCATGTGGAGCTTCGGGATCGAGGCGAGCCTGACCCGGGTCAGTCTGCTGAAGGGCCTGGGTTTCGTCTGGGTGAGTGGCGGACTGCTGTACCTGGCCATGCGGACATTCGGGGTCCGTCGGGGCGCGCGGACGCGTGACGGGCGCGGTCTGACACGGCTGCGCGGTCTCCAGCCCTGGGTCTGGGTTGCCCTGGCGGTGGCGGTCGCCGGTTCGGTCGGTGGTGTCGCCTTCGGCACGTTCCATATTGCTCAGGCCACCGCGGATCAGCAGGTGCGCGAAGAACTGCGGGCCACCGCCTTTCTCAAGGGCGGGCTGGTGGATCGGTGGATGGCGGAGCGCGCCGGAGATGCTCGAATCCTGGCGGATGCGCGCGGTCTCACCGCGTTTGTCCGCTCGTTGCAGCGCCACGACTCCGAGGTCGCGCGCACCACGCTGGAGAACCGCCTGCAGGCGATCCGGACGGCCTACGGTTATCGCTCCGTGGCGATCCTGGGGGCGGAGGAACACGCGGAACTGCTGGTTGCGGGGGATGAGTCCTTCCAGCGCGCCGCGGCCAGAGCGGCCCGCGTGGAAGCGATGCAGAGCGGAGTCGTCAGCCGGGCGCACGTGGACGCCGTGGACGACGCAGGGACGACCCGGCTGCACTGGGCCGCGCCTTTGCATCATCCCGGCGATCGCAACTCGGAACCGCTGGCGGTGGTGCTGTTTTCCGCCGATCTGGATCGCCTGGCACCGCTGCTCGGGGCCGCCATCGACCTGGAAGACGGGGATGCGGCGACCTGGCTGGTCAGTCATCCGTCCGACCGCGCGCCGGTGGTGATGCGGCTGGACGGTGAGTCCGCCCGGCGCGTGGAACCCCCGGCGGAGTTTTCGCAGGTGGAGAGCCGCCTGCTGCGCGGCGGCTCCGGCGAGGCGGTGCGGATCGGATCGCTGGGCGAAGAGGATAATGGTCGTCTGGCGGCGGTGCGTGGCCTCGAGCTCGATGACTGGTCGGTGGTGGTCAAGCGGGACCGCGCGCCCCTGGTGGCCGGGGCGCATCGGCAGGCGGCATGGACCGGCGGCGCCCTGTTGCTGGTCTGGCTGCTGATGGCCGGCGCCGGGGCGCTGGTGGGGCGTCAGCAATGGCTGCAGCGCAACCTGCGGCTGATGCAGTCGCATTCGGAACAGGACCGCCTGCTGCGGGTGTTCTTCGACATGCCGTTCGTGGGCATGGCGGTGTCAGGGCCGGGTGGTCAGGGCTGGGAGCGCGTCAACGACTGCCTGGGCGACATGCTGGGCTACCGGCCGGAAGAACTGGCGAAGCTCGACTGGGACCGCCTTGCGCACCCCGAGGACCGTTCCCTGGGTGCCGATCTGGATCGCGAGATGCGTGAAGGCCGGCGCGACGGCTATGACGTGGAAAAGCGCCTGCTGCGGGCGGATGGCAGCGTGATGGTGGCAGACCTCTCGCTGAAGTGTACTCGCCATGCGGACGGCAGCCTGGACCGTGTTGTGGTCACGGTGGAGGACATCACCCGGCGGCGCGAGGAGGAAGAACGTCGGCGCCTGGCCTCGGTGGTGTTCGAGAATACCCGCGAGGGCGTCGTGATCACCGACAGTACGGCGCACATCCTGTCGGTGAACCGCGCGTTCACCGAGCTGATGGGCTACACCCAGGACGAAGTGGTCGGGCGTACGCCGAAGATGTTCCAGTCCGGCCGGCATGATCGCACCTTCTACCAGAACATGTTCCGGCAGCTGGAGCTCTACGGGTACTGGCAGGGGGAGATCTGGAATCGGCGCAAGAACGGCGAGGTGTTCCCCGAGCTGCAGAGCATCACGGCGGTGCACGACCCGCAGGGCCGGCTCACGCATTACGTGTCGGTGTTCGCCGATATCTCGCGGATCAAGGCCTCGGAGGAGGAGCTGGACTACCTGGCGCATCATGATCCGCTGACCGAGCTGCCCAACCGTCGCCTGCTGCTGGCACGTCTGGGCCATGGCATCTCGCTGATGCGGCGGCGCAACGGGGTGCTGGCGCTGCTGATCGTGGATCTCGACCGCTTCAAGGACGTCAATGACAGCCACGGCCACGCCGCCGGCGATGCCCTGCTGCGCAGCGCGGCCATCCGGCTGCAGCGCGAGCGCCGCGGAACCGATACCGTGGCGCGGCTGGCCGGGGACGAATTCGCGGTGGTGGTGGAGAATCTGGCCCACCCGGACGACGCCGGCATGATTGCCGAATCCATGATCCGCCACCTGGCCGAGCCCTGTGACCTGGGCAACGGAGTCGAGGTCGAGGTGGTGGCGACCGTCGGGATCGCGCTGTTCCCGGATCACGGGGCCGGTCCCGAGGCGCTGCTGCAGCAGGCTGGCACCGCGCTGTCGCGCGCCAAGGAAGAGGGGCGCGGGTCGTATCGTTACTACTCGGACGCCTATACCGAGGCGGCGCGCGAGCGCATCGATCTCAGCTCACGTCTGCGCCGCGCGATGGAGCATGACCACCTGGAGGTCCATTACCAGCCGCAGTACGAGATCGCGACGGGGCGCCTCATCGGGGCCGAGGCCCTGCTGCGCTGGAACGATCCGGTGCTGGGGCGCGTGTCGCCCGGTCGTTTCATCCCGGTCGCGGAGAAGACCGGCCTGATCGTGGAGCTGGGCGCCTGGGTCCTGCAGGAGGTGATCCGGCAGGGACGGGCCTGGCTGGACGCGGGTTATCCTCCGATCCGGCTGGCGGTGAACGTGTCCGCGCTGCAGTTCCGACGGATGGCGCTGGATGAACAGGTCGCCGCCACCCTGGACGAGCACGGGCTGCCGCCGGAATGCCTGGAGCTGGAGATCACCGAGTCCGCGCTGATGGCGGATGCCGAGCGAGCCCGTCGTATCCTGGAATCGCTGCGCGACCGTGGGGTGCATTTCGCGGTGGATGACTTCGGCACGGGCTATTCCTCGCTCTCGCAGCTGAAGAGCTTCGCGGTGGACACGCTCAAGATCGACAAGAGCTTCGTCGACGGCATCGCCGGAGTGGTGCACGAGGATGACGTGCATGACCGGTCGATCACCACCGCGATCGTGGCGATGGCGCACGGGCTGGGGCTGACCGTGGTGGCCGAGGGCGTGGAGACCGCCGAACAGCTGGAGGCGCTGTGTGCGCTGAGCTGCGATTTTTATCAGGGCTACTTTGCCAGCCGGCCGGTGCCGGTGGCGGAATTCGAACGCGACATCCTGACCACCTCCGAGCAGGGGGGGTGACGCGCGCCGGGAATTGGTACACTTCGCGGCTTGTTGGGCCGGCCCGGCACCGGGCACAGGGGAGAGCAGAACCGATGGAAACCGATCCGGAGCGGAAACCGCATCCTGTCCTCAAGGACTATTACGGGGACGAAAGCAACAAGCGCGCGTTCGTCGACGACCTGTTCGATCGCACCGCACCCTACTACGACCGGATCCTGCGGTTCGGTTTTCTGGGTACGGGGCAGGCGTATCGCCGCTACTCGCTCAAGCAGTCCGGTCTGCAGCCGGACATGGAGGTGCTGGATGTGGCGACCGGGACCGGCCCGGTGGCCGAAGAGATCCGCAAGATCACCGGCGATGAGCGCATCACCTGCGTGGATCCTTCGCGCGGGATGATCGACGTGGCGCGGGGCAAGCTGAATTCGCGCTTCATCCAGGGGCTGGCCGAGGATCTGCCCGTCGCCAGCGAGCAGTTCGACCGCGTGTACATGGGCTACGGTCTGCGTCACGTGCGGGATCTGCGCGAGGCGTTTGCGGAGTACTTTCGCGCGCTCAAGCCCGGCGGTCGCTGCATGATCCTCGAGGTCTCGCGTCCGCGGACGAAGCGGCAGATGGTCATGGCCCGTTTCTACTTCCGCGATTTCATCCCGTTTCTCAGCCGTGTGCTGACACGTGATCCGGACGGGCATACCCTGATGCGGTATTTCTGGGAAACCATTGACCAGTGCGTGCCCCCGGAGGAGATCATGGAGACGCTGGAATCGGTGGGCTTCGAGGACGTCCACCGTGAAGTGCAGCTGGGGGTCTTCTCCGCCTACATGGCCACGCGTCCGGCCTGATACCGCGTGGCCCTGGCCCGACTGAAGCTGCGCGTCTCCCCCGGTGCCCGCGAGGATGCGGTGGTGGGCTGGATGGGCGACGCCCTCAAACTGCGAGTCCGGGCCGCGCCGGAAAAGGGGCGCGCCAACCGGGCCGTCGAACGCCTGCTGGCGGCCGAACTGGGGCTGCCGGCGGATTCGGTGCGGGTGGTGAGCGGCCAGGCCGGCCGCGACAAGACTGTGGAGGTCGACGGCCGGGGCGAGGCCGCACTGCGCGAACACTTCGCTGGATGACAAGGATTACTGATGGAACGCCTGACGCTGACCCGTCCCGACGACTGGCACCTGCACCTGCGCGACGGGGACATCCTCGCCTCGGTGTTGCCGGACACCGTGCGGCGCTTTCGCCGGGCGATCGTGATGCCGAACCTCAAGCCCCCGGTGACCTCGGTGGATGCGGCAGCCGCGTACCGTGACCGCATCCTCGCGGCACTCCCGGACGAGGCCGACTTCGAGCCCCTGATGACGCTCTATCTGACCGAGGAGACCACGCCCGGGATGATCGATGCGGCGCGCCAATCCGGCTTTGTCCATGCGGTGAAGCTGTACCCGGCGGGGGCCACCACGCATTCCGCCAGCGGGGTCACCGACATCCGCCGTTGCTACCCGGTGTTCGAGGCGATGGAGCGGGCCGGGCTGCCGCTTTTGATCCACGGCGAGGTCACCGACCCGGACGTGGACATCTTTGACCGCGAGGCGGTGTTCATCGAACGCCATCTGCAGGGCCTGGTGCGCGACTTCCCCGGGCTGCGCATCGTGCTGGAACACGTGACGACCGAGGCGGCGGTCTCCTTCGTGGAATCCGCGCCGGACAACGTCGGCGCGACCATCACCCCGCAGCACCTGCTGTACAACCGCAACGCGCTGTTTGCCGGCGGCATGCGGCCGCATCATTTCTGCCTGCCGATCCTCAAACGCGAGCGTCACCGGGAAGCACTGGTGCGGGCGGCGACCAGCGGGCACCCGCGTTTCTTCCTCGGGACCGATTCCGCACCGCATCCGCGCCACGCCAAGGAATCGGCCTGCGGTTGCGCGGGCATCTATTCCGCGCATGCGGCCATCGAGCTGTACGCCGAGGCCTTCGCGGCGGCCGGCGCGCTGGACCGCCTGGAGGGCTTCGCCAGCCATCACGGTGCGGACTTTTACGGCATGCCGCGCAACACCGGCTCCATCACCCTGGAACGCGCGGAATGGACCGTGCCCGAGGCGGTCCTGTTCGGACACGATCCGGGTGTACCCCTGCGGGCGGGCGAGACCGTCGCCTGGCGGGTGGCGGAGTGAAGTCCGCACCGCCCCCGGTTTGAACCCCGGGGCGGTTGGCGCGGTCTTTCCGGACAGAACCTTTCAATGCGTTTTCGCAAGGAGTCAACGTGCGGGACAGTGTGACCGAACCTGAAGTGCAGCGCGGAACCCTCTGGTTCTGGCTGCTGATCAGCCTGGGGTTGGCCGCGGCCATCATCGCGCTTGGCGTGCAGCTGGAGCCGGCGGGTGCGGCCATCCTGCGCGCCCCGCTGGAGTCGCCCGCGGCCGGTGCCCTGGGCTTCGGCCTGATGATGATCTGGGCCGCCTATGCCTACGCCCTGTCGGCCGGCAAGGCCGCGGGCTCTCAGGAGATGGGGCTGGTGGTACTCAACCTGGGCCTGCCGCTGGGCCTGATTGCCCTGTGGACCTGGGAGATCAACGCCCTGTCGTTCTTCGTGGCCGTGGGCTGGGCGATCAGCCTGGGCGGCATGGGCATCCGGCTGTTCCGGCGTGAACCACTGGCCGGCGTGATGATGCTGCCGATCTTCGGGGTGAGCCTGACGGCCATCCTGCTGTCGCTGACGCTGTGGATGCTGCCGGTGGCCCAGCAGGGCGGTGCCGTCTGACGTCATGCTGCTGAGCGAGGCCGAGGAGCCCGAGGGCCGGGAGCGCCATTCGCGTCGTCTGCGTGTGCTGCTGGACCAACTGGCGCGCGAGCGCGGGCGCAGCGGTGGCGATGCCGGCCTGGCCACCGAGTCCGGCTATTTCCGGGCCCTGTGCGCAAGGCTCGATGGCGAGTGAGCCGCCGCGCGGCCGGGGCAGCGGCAGCCGGCCGGCCGCCCGCTACGAACCCCTCCAGCGCGAACCCGTGGACGACGGCTGGGTCGGGGACGACGAAGCCGCCCCGGCGCTGCGCACCGAAGTGACCCCGGAGACGCCGCGCAGCCTGCTGGTGCGCAACGACTCCCCGGATGTCCCGTTTACCCTGTCCATCAATCCCTATCGGGGCTGCGAACATGGCTGCGCCTACTGTTTCGCGCGGCCGGCGCATGCCTATGTGGGGCTGTCGCCCGGACTGGACTTCGAGAGCCGGCTGTACGTGAAGACCGGCGCGGCGGCCGTGCTGCGCCGCGAACTGGCCGCGCGCAACTACCGGCCGTCGCCGGTCGCGCTGGGCATCAACACCGATGCCTACCAGCCGGTGGAACGCGAATGGGGCGTGACCCGCGAGCTGCTGGAGGTGCTGGCGGAGACCGGCCATCCGGTGTCCATCGTCACCAAGTCGGCGCTGGTGGAGCGCGATCTCGACCTGCTGGGGCCGATGGGCCGCGCCGGGCTGGCACAGGTGGCGGTGTCGCTGACTACTCTGGACCGGGGTCTGTCCCGTCGCCTGGAACCGCGTGCCGCGGCGCCGCAGCGGCGCCTGGAGACCATTCGGCGACTGACCGCGGCCGGGGTTCCGGTCAGCGTGCTGGTGGCGCCGCTGATTCCGGTGCTCACGGATGGCGAGACCGAGGCGCTGCTGGAGGCGGCGGCCGCGGCCGGCGCGGTATCGGCCGATTACGTGCTTCTGCGTCTGCCGCGCGAGGTGGCAGGCCTGTTCGAGGAATGGCTGAAGACCCACGAGCCGCTGAAGGCGGAGCATGTGCTGGCGCGGCTGCGGGAGGCGCACGGCGGGCGGGTGTACGATTCCAGCTTTGGCCAGCGCATGCGGGGTTCCGGGGCCTGGGCCGATCTGCTGGGGCAGCGCTTTGTCCTGGCCCGGCGCCGCAGCGGGCTGGATCGCTGGTCGGGCGATCTGGATGTGTCGCAATTCCGTCCGCCGGCCCGGCCACGCTCGGCGGACGATTCCCAGCTCGACCTGTTCTGAATTCGGTCCTGATTGCGCTGCCGCTGGCCGCTTCTTCCGCGCCGCACTTCGCGCTACAGTGGCAAAAGGGCAACGGGGAGGTCCCATGGGCGTACGCGTACACGCAGGATCCGGACACGACAGCGGCTGGTGGGGCCCCGTCCACCTCCCGTCGGGGGAGATTGGCCACTGGTCCATCGGGCCGCTCGATCTCTGGCTGCAGCGCCGCGCCGGCGAATGGGACCTGTGGCTGGCGCGCGAACGCGACCCGGACGACAGCGGTTTTCGCCGCGTGGTGCCCGCGCAGAAGCCGGTGCCGGAGAAGCCCGCGGAGCAGCGCCGCTTTGCCGGCACCG
Source organism: Thioalkalivibrio sp. ALR17-21 (assembly GCF_000420185.1). Classification (NCBI taxonomy): domain Bacteria; kingdom Pseudomonadati; phylum Pseudomonadota; class Gammaproteobacteria; order Chromatiales; family Ectothiorhodospiraceae; genus Thioalkalivibrio; species Thioalkalivibrio sp. ALR17-21. The sequence goes on from NZ_ATUL01000020.1 coordinate 28,345, forward strand.
GTGATGATGTCGGCGCGTCCCTCGGGGTGGCCCTGGCGGATCGCCCGGTGGTCAGTCGGCCCGAAGCCCCGTTTCATGTGCCTCCCGGGGGCGAAGTCATCCTGTACGTGAGCACGCCGGCGTGGGTTCAGCTGCGCCTGGGCGATGCCCGGGTGCACGAGTTTCCGGCTTATCCGGCCTCGGACACCTGGTTCGGCTCCGATACGGTGGAAGGCGAACTGTGCTATGCGAGCCGCACCGCGGCCCGCATGGCGCTCGACGAGGTACCGGAACGCGTTCACCGCATCGTGACACCGCTGATCGTACGCAACGGTTCCGCGGACACCCTGCTGCTGGAACGGATCAAGCTGCCGGTGACGCGGCTGCCGGTGTACGCCGATCCGCATGGCCGGCTGTGGACCCCGGGGGTGCGTCTGGAGCGCGAGCCCGAGCGTGACATGGCCGAGGTCAAGCTGGGCGAGGGGCCGCCCGCGCACGTGCCCCGGGCCGAGCGGGTGGCTGAACCGCGCGAGGCCGGGGGCAGCCGCTTCAGCCTGCGCACCTTCAGCGCGCTGTTCCAGTAGGAGGCGACATGGAAGACGGATCCTGGATTGCGCGGGGGATCGAACTGATCACCACGGAGGCTGTGCTGGCCTGGGTGCGCGCAGCGATCTACCTGGGCGTGGGGCTGCTGCTGGCGCGCCTGGTCTCGCGCACCCTGATCCGGATCGCCGGTCGGCATCTGGATGCCCAGCAGGCGATGCTGGTGCGCCGGATCGGCTTCTATCTGGTGCTGGTGCTGGCGGTGGTGTCGGCGCTGCGCGAGCTGGGCTTCGATCTCACCGTGCTGCTGGGTGCGGCGGGGATCCTCACGGTCGCCATCGGCTTTGCGTCGCAGACCTCGGCCTCCAACCTGATCTCCGGGCTGTTCCTGATCGGTGAACGCCCGTTCGCCGTGGGCGACGTGATCCGGGTGGGGGATGTCACCGGCGAGGTGCTGTCCATCGACATGCTGTCGGTCAAGCTGCGTACCTTCGATAACCTGATGGTGCGGGTGCCGAACGAGTCGCTGGTCAAATCGCAGCTGACCAACCTGACGCGCTTTCCCATCCGCCGCCTGGACATGCAGATCGGGGTGGCCTATCGCGAAGACATCAACCGGGTGCGCGAGACCCTGATGGACGTGGCCGACCGCGAACCGCTTTGCCTGGAAGAACCGCGGCCACTGTTCATTTTCCTCGAGTTCGGGGACTCTGCGCTCAAGCTGCAGTTTTCGGTGTGGGCCAAGCGGGAGAACTTCCTCGAACTGCGCAACCGGATGCATCCCGCCGTGAAGGAGGCCTTCGACCGGGCCGGCATCGACATCCCGTTTCCGCAACGCACGCTGGGCTCGCTGGCCGGCGAGCCTTTCCCGGTGCGGGTAGTGTCGGCGGGGGAGTCCGGAACGGACGGCTCGGCGGACGCCCCGCCGGTGGACAACACGCCGCGCTGATCAGTGTTTCCTTAACGCAGGTCCAGCCAGACCGGATCGTGGTCGGAGGCGCGCCACGGGCCTTCGCCCGGACGGTCACCATCGAAGCCGAGAAACACCGGTTCGTCAGCGTTGACCGCCCAGGTGTCGGCGGCGATCACGCGCCCGGCGAGCGGCCGCGGGCCGAGCAGGTAATCCAGTTGTCCGGTTCGGCCGCGGAAGACATAAGTGTAGGCCGTGGCAGGCTCTTCGTGGACGAGGTCCTGTTTGCCGGCTTCGCGCAGCACCGTCAGGGGGTCCTCGGCGGCATAGCCGTTGAGATCGCCGGCGATGATCACCGGCGGCTCGCCCGGCTGCGCCGCGCGTTGTTCCGCGATCCATTCCACCAGCTGGTGCGCCTGTTCGGTGCGGCGCTCGTTCCAGCAGCCCTGGCCGCGATCGATGTCGCCGTGTTCCGGGCAGCCGGTCCTGGACTTGAAATGCACCGCGACTACGCCGAAGGGTTCGCCACCGTCGCGCGGGCGGAACCAGCCCAGCAGCGGCGGGCGGTGGTGGACCGGGTCGTTGTCTGCCGCGCTCCCCAGCCGTTCCACGCGCTCGCGGTCGTACAGCAGTCCGACCTGGATGGCATCGCTGCCACTGTCGGGATGCGCGAGCTTTTGCATCGTGGTGGCGTCGTCCAGGGCATCCACGCGCTGGCGCAGTTCGCGCCCGGCGGCCGAGCGGTTTTCCAGTTCGATGAACGCCAGGATATCCATGGCCAGGCCGTCCAGCACCGCATCCAGCTTGGCGACCTGGCGATCCCGTTCCGCGGCATTGCGTGCGCCGCGCTCGCCCGGGGTTACGAAGTCGTTTTCCAGATTGGCCGTCGCGATGCGCAGGACATCGTCCGCCGGGGCCGGCGGCGGTTCGGGACGCTCGCCGCCTTCCCATTCCGGGGGCGCCACCGGGTGCACGCGGTGGGCGCCGAAGGCATGCGTCAGGATGCCCGTGAGGTCCGTCACGCGGCTGCCGGTACGCCGGGTCCCCTGGCCGTCGAGAAAGGGCACCGGGTCCGGGTTCGCGCGGTAGCTGCCGTCGTCCAGCACGATGCGGCGGTCGTGGTCATCGGGCTCGCCGAAAGCCCCGCTCTGGCCCGGGTGGCGCAGGCGCCCGCCGGCGGCGAGGTCCAGGCTCCCGTAGCGCGCGAGCTCGCGGTTGGCGATGACCGTGAGGGTCTGGTCGAAGCGTACGCGCACGTCTTCCAGATCCTGCAGGCGGGCGGCGTCGTCGGGCAGGTGCAGGGTCACGGTCTGGGGTGGTTCGCCGCGACGGCAGCGCTCCAGCTCCTGCAACCGGGACAGTTGTGGCCGCCCGTGGTGTCGCCCGAAGCGGCCGCGGATCTGCACGTGATCGCCGGGGCGCAGGTCGGCGTCGTCTTTCCCGGGAGCGTAGACGAACAGCCCGGTGGGCGGGGTGGTGGCGTCGTCCTGCAGGTAGAAGCCGCCCAGCGCGTCGTCGCCGTAGAACACCCCGCTGATCGTGCCCTCGGCGACCACCCGGCGGTCTTCGTCCACCGCGCCGCTGCGCAGTTCGCTCAGGGACGCCAGCCGGTCGAGCGGCGGGGCGGGGCAGTCGGCCGCCGCCGTCGCCGCCGGGACGAGGGCCAGCAGCAGGAAGAGGCCGGCGGTGCCGGTCAGGACGCGCCGTGCGGAGCGCGGGGCGTGGTGCAGTAAGCGATGCATGGGTTCATCCTTGACGGGCATGTGACGGCGCCCGGCGATTTCGTGGTGTGATTTCCGTATACTGCGGCGCCTTCCCCGCCCGCGGACAGGAGCGAACGGCGATGGCGATCTGGATCGCGACCCTGCTGGGAATCGTACAGGGTATTTTCATGTTCGTGCCGGTGAGTTCAACCGCGCACCTGGTACTGACCCAGCACTGGCTCATTGGTCAGGGGCACGAGCTGCCGCCGCCGGAGAGTCCGGAGATGATCCTGTTCGATCTGGTGGTGCACGTGGGCACGCTGGTGTCGATTGTCTACGTGTTCCGCCGCAGCCTGTGGCAGCTCTCCGGCGGGATCGTGCGCGAGAGCTGGCAGTGGGCCTCGCGCCATGGCGAGGCGCCGGGCGAGATGCTGTTCTTCCGCCTGGCGATGCTGTGCGTGCTCTCGGTGGCCGCGACGGCCGTGGTGGGCTTCACCCTCAAGGCGACCTTCGAGCACGTCTTCGCCAACCCGGTGCTGATCGCCGGGACCCTGACCCTGACCGGCGTATTGCTGTGGTGGACCGACCGCCTGAGCCGGCGCCCGCTGGGGCTGCGCAAGCTGAACCCGCGCATCGCGACGGTGATCGGCGTGGCCCAGGGCTTTGCCCTGGTGCCGGGGCTCAGCCGCAGCGGGATGACCATCGTGTTCGGCCTGTTCAGCGGGCTCAAGCGGCGCTGGGCGGCGGAATACAGCTTCTTCCTCGCGATCCCGACCATCCTCGCGGCCACCGCCGTGCAGTCGCTGGACGTGCTCAACCACGACGGCCTGGGCGATCTGCCCTGGTCCGCGCTGATCACCGGGTTCGTGGTCTCCGCGGTGGTCGGCGTGGTGTCGCTGAAGATGGTGCTGTTCTTCCTCTATCGCTCCAGCCTGAAGGTGTTCTCCATCTATGTATGGATCCTGGCGCTGCTGGTGCTGTTCGGCTTCCTCGACACCGGTGTGATGTACGGCCACTGAACCATCGCGTCACTCCGGCCCGCGCAGCACCGTGAGCGGGGCCTGATCCAGCACCCGCCGGGTGCCCAGCCAGCCGGCCAGCGCAATGCCCAGGGTGCCGCCGCCGATCCCGTAGACGAACGTCATCGGGTTGATGCGGTAGTCGAAGTCGAACACCTGCCAGGCCAGCAGGGCCCCGATCGCGGTGGCGATGATCGCCGCCAGCAGCCCGGCGAGAAAGCCCAGGGTTCCGAACTCGGCCAGCAGCGCGTTGCGGATGTCGCGGCGCCGTGCGCCCAGGGTGCGCAGCAGCGCGGCCTCGCGCCGGCGGACGTCGCGGGTTGCCTGGACCGCGGCGAACAGCACCGTCAGGCCGGCCACCAGGGTGAACAGGAACACGTATTCCACCGCGCGCGTGGCCTGTTCGATGATGTCGCGCACGCGCTCCAGGATCGCGCTGACATCGATGGCGGTGACCGCCGGGAAATCGCGCAGCCAGCGGCTCTGGGCGTCGTGCATGTCCTCCGGCAGGCGGAACGCGGTGATATAGGTGCGCGGCTGCTCGTCCAGCAGGGCCGGGGCACCGGTGACGAAGAAGTTCACCCGGAAGCTGTCCCAGTTCACCTCGCGCACGTTCGTGATGGTCCCGCGCACCGCGCGCCCGCCGATGCGGAAGGTCAGGCTGTCGCCCAGTTCCAGCTCCAGGCGTTCCATCAGCCCGGCCTCCACCGAGAGCCCGTCGGAATCCGGCTGGTCGAGGGTCCAGTGACCTTCCACCACCGGGTTGTGTTCCGGTGGCTGCTCCGCGTAGGACAGGTTGAACTCGCGGTCCAGCAGGCGCCGGGTGCGTTCGTCGTCGAAATCCTCGGGCCCCACCGGCAGGTCGTTGATGGCGACCAGCCGCCCGCGGATCATCGGATCCATCTGCGGGCGTTCCAGGCCGGCCTCTTCCATGCGGTCGGCCAGCCGGTCCTGTTCCCCTGGCTGTATGTTCACGTAGAAGTGGTTGGGCGCATCCTCGGGGATGCTGGCATCCCAGGCCTCCAGCAGGTCGACGCGCACGATCGCCAGCAGCAGCAGCGCGAGGATGCCCACGCTGAAGGCCACCAGCTGCACTGCACTGAGCCCGCCGCGTCGCGCCAGATTGGCCAGGCCGAAACGCAGCGCGATGCCGCCGCGGTCACGCAGCGGGCGTACCGCCAGCACCAGGGCCGCCCCCAGCAGGCCGAGTATCAGCAGGGCCCCGGCCGTGCCCAGCAGGACCCACAGGGCGAGCTGCGCATCGGCCGCCTGCCACCAAAGCAGGGCGCCGAAGGCCGCCACTGCCAGCCCGCCCGACAGCCACACCGAGGCCGACGGCAGGCCGATGTCGCGGCGCAGCACCCGCAGCGGCGGGATCTGCCCGATGCGCAGCATCGCCGGCAGGGCGAAGCCGGCGGCGGTGATCAGGCCGACGCCCAGCCCGGCCACTATCGGTCGCAGGCCGGGCGGGGGCAGATCGGCGTCCAGCCAGTCTCCGAGCAGGGCAGCGAGCACGAACTGCGCGGCGAAGCCGATGGCCAGCCCGATCAGCGAGGCGATCAGGGCGACCAGCAGCACACGCCCGAAATACACCGCCAGCACCCGCCGTGCGCTGGCGCCCAGGGCGCGCATGATCGCCGCCGAATCGGCGCGGCGCTGGGCAAAGTGGTGTGCCGCCACCGCGATCGCGGCCCCGGCCAGCAGCACGGCCATCAGCGACGCCAGTCCGAGGAAGCGCTCGGCGCGCTCGATCGCCGCGCGCAGCTCCGGATCGGCATCCTCCAGACCCTGGATGCGCTGCCCGGCCTCCAGACGTGGTTCCAGCCACTGTTCGAACCCGGCCACCGCGCTGTCCGTCCCGCGCAGGTGGAACTGGTAGCGCACCCGGCTGCCGGGGCCGATCAGTTCGGTCGATTCCAGGTCCTCGTAGGCCAGCAGCAGGCGCGGGGCGAGATCGGTGAGCGCACTGCCGCGGTCGGGTTCCAGGGTCAGGACCGCGGTGATCTCCAGGTCCCGGCGTCCGACGGTGACCGTATCCCCCGGTTCCAGACCGAGGTCGTTCAGCAGGCTGCCTTCCAGCCAGGCCTCGCCGGACTCCGGTCCCTCGGTGACGGCCCGTTCCCGGCCCTCGGCATCGCGGATGCGGGCCTCGCCCACCAGCGGCCAGTCGGGATCCACCGCGCGCAGGGAGCTCAGTCGCGAGCGGTCCTCCGCACCGAACAGCACCGAGGGCAGGGCGGCCGTGCGCACCTGTTGCAGTCCTCGCTCGCGGGCCTGTTCCACCCACTCGTCGGGGATCGGATCGCGCGCGACCACCGACAGGTCCCCGCCCAGCAGGGAGGCCGCCTCGTCGGCCATGCCGCGGTCGACGCGGTCGGTGAAGAAGCCCACCGCGGCCACCGCGGCCACCGCCACCACCAGGGCGGCGGCCAGTACCCGCAGTTCGGCCGAACGCCACTCCTGGCGGGTGCCTCGCAGCCATCCCCGCAGCTGGCGCAGCAGATGATGCAGTCCGGACGCCGGATTCATGCCAGGACCCCGTCCTGGATGCGGATGATGCGGTCGCAGCGCTGCGCCAGTTCGGGGTCGTGGGTGACCAGCAGCAGGGCAGCGGGGACGTGGCCGGGTTCGGGATCGTCGGTGAGGGCGAACAGGTGTTCGATGATGCGTTCGCCGGTGCGCCCGTCGAGGTTGCCGGTGGGTTCGTCGGCGAACAGGATGGCCGGCCGGTCGACGATCGCGCGCGCGATCGCCACGCGCTGCTGCTCGCCGCCGGAGAGCTGGTGCGGATAGTGGCGCGCGCGCTCGGTCAGTCCCACGCGCTCCAGTGCCTCGTGGGCGCGGCGGCTCAGCTCCGCGGCCGGCTGCTGCGCGTGTTCCGGGTTGAGCTCCAGTGGCAGGAGGACGTTTTCCAGCGCGGTCAGGGCCGGCAGCAGCTGGAACGACTGGAACACGAAACCGACCCGTCCGGCGCGCAGGGCCGCGCGGCCGTCCTCGTCCAGTTCGCTGATGGTCTGGCCCAGCAGGCGAACTTCTCCGCCACTGGGGGCGTCAAGACCCGCGAGGAGACCCAGAAGGGTCGACTTGCCCGAGCCGGAGGCGCCGAGGATGGCGACCGTCTCGCCCGGGTTGACCGCCAGGGACACGCCGCGAAGGATGTCCAGCGTGCCGCTGGGACCCTCCACCCGCTGGCGCAGGTCCGTGGCTTCCAGTACTGCTTGCGAGGATGCATCCATGTCGCGTTTCCCGTTGCTGGTCGTTGGGTGTCTTGCCCTGCTGTTGAGTCTTCCGCTCGCCGCGAATTCCCCGCCGGAGGAGAATTCTGCCCACAAGGCCCCGGAGGACGACACCCATGGCCTGCTGGTGTTCGGCGATTCGCTCAGTGCCGCCTGGGGGATGGACGAGTCCGAAGGCTGGGTGGCCCTGCTGGAAGACCGCCTGGAGGCGCGCGATGGCAGCTGGCGAGTGCACAACGCCTCGATCAGCGGCGAGACCACGGCCGGTGGCCGTCAGCGCCTGCCCGGCGAGCTGGAGCGCGCCGAACCGGATGTCGTAATCCTGGAACTGGGCGGCAATGATGGTCTGCGCGGGCTGGCGCCCGCCGCCATGCGCGAGAACCTCGAGGCCATGCTGGATGCGATCGACACCGCGGGCGCGAAGACCCTGTTGCTGGGCATCCGCATTCCGCCCAACTACGGTCCCCAGTATACGGACCGCTTCGAGGCGGTGTTCCGGGATCTGGCGAAAGAACGCGAGCTGGCCTTCGAACCGTTCTTTCTGGACGGGATCGCCGACGACGAAGTGATGATGCATGACGACGGGATCCATCCGTCGGCCGAGGCGCAGCCGCAGCTGCTGGAGAATGTCTGGCCGGAACTGGAGCCGCTGCTGGAGCAGGTCGAAGCCCGGGAAACGCTGAATGGCAACCGGGACTGAGCACCGGTTCAGTCTTCGGGGCGCAGTTCCTCGCGGCAGCGCTGCAACACCTCGGCGGGGATCAGCGCGCGCAGCACCGGATGCAGATCGGGTTCCACCTCGCTCAGCAACGGCAGGGTCCGCACCCGGGAATGGCGCGACAGCGGATCACCGTACTGATTGGTCTGGATGCTGCGGTCCACGCCGGCATCCATCAGCGCGATGCCCGGCTGACCGCCCGGTCCCTCATCGAGGATGTCGACCAGTTCAACCACATGTCCGTCCACCTCGCCACGCACCCCCACCAGCGGGCACAGCAGATCGATCAGACGGTCGGTTTGCTCCGAGTTCAGCTTCTCCATGTCCGTACATTAGTTCGCCGGCGCGCGGGGCGCCACCCCGTGCCGCCCGCTAATCTGAATCGCACCCGATGCGAGCGGAATGGCCGGGGCATGCTTGCAGGCGAACCGGGCGGCGTTTTCGACATGCGCTCTGCCACGCGTATAATCCGGTTTCCCGCCCGCGTCTCCGTAGCTCAGCTGGACAGAGCAACCCCCTCCTAAGGGGCAGGTCGCAGGTTCGAATCCTGCCGGGGACACCATCTTTTCCCGCTATTTCCGACACTTATCCAACCCCGCCCATCGGGCCAATCCGCAGAAATACGCACGAATTGGCCTCCTCACTGTGGCATGAGTGTGGCAGGAACCGCCCGCCACAATGCTCCACATTCTCATGAGGAACAGGAAGTTACGTGTCGGTATGGCATTGCGCGCGATGGCGCACTGTGGCAAAGTTGTATCCATGACGACCACACCGGCCACATACGCCCACCGCCGCGCCGTCGCGGAATGGTGCGATCGCGCCGCAGCGCGCGCCCGCGCTCTCCCGGGGTGGCAGTGGGTCGTATCCGGGGCGCTCGCGGTCATTGCCATCGGCCTGCTGGCCGGTGGCGCAGCGACCGGAGCGGACGTCCTCGATCTCGCCGTCGCCGCAGTGATGATCCTGATTGGCGGCGGCGTGGCGGGTGCGATGCACGGCGGGCGCGGCTATGCCGCGATGGCCCGCGCCATCCGTCCTGCTCGTCCCCCGTCCACCGTAGGCATCCCCTCCCCTGGGACGGACGACACCACCCCCACCCCGCCGGATCGCCACGACGACTCCGACCAGCCTCCTCGCGCGTAACCCCAGCCTGACGACGCGCCGCGCTCCGCGCGCGGCATCCGTATCGCCAGGCCGGGGTCACCCGGCGCCACCACATCACACGTAGACACGCACGGGTCCCCGGCCACCTGCATCACAGGTGACCGTATGTCCGACCATACCGATACCGAGGGTCCGCGCCAGTACGCGGACGATGAGATCATCAGCGGCCTGCCTACCATCGCCGACGTGCTCGGCGTCTCGGTGGATTGGGTCGTCCGCCACAAGCACGAGCTGCCGTGCCGCCAGATCGGCGGCAAGACCTTCACGACGCCGGGCGCGCTCCGGGTATGGATGATGACGCCGAACACCGCGCCGAAGGTGCTCCCGGCCACCCAGGAGGATCGGAGCCGCCGCCGTCCGAAAAACCGCAAGCACCCCGCGCACATCGAGGCCGCCATCGAGGCCGTGCGCTTGGCCGGGAGGGGGGCGTGATGGGTGGTATGCGACATGCCGCGGACGACGCCTTGACGGGGCGGCTCCAAAGACTCCAGCAGATGGCGGGCTCCCGTCGTCGAGCCCACGACATAGACGCCCAACACAACCACGCCACCGCCGGAGCCTCGGAGCCACCGGCTCAGCCCCCAACGTGGGCAGACAGCCAGCGCGGCGTCTCCAACTGGCTCATCCGATCCTCGCTGTTCGGCATCGTCCGTCGGGGCAGGCGCGCCTATATGCACGACGAGGTGCTGGCGAGCCAGGGCAGTACCCGGATCGTCTATACCGGCGAGCGACTCGACATGGCCGACTCAGAGGTCTGGGATCAGTGCGTCCACTACTGGGCGCGCGAGGCCGCGCCCGAACGCGAGCTGCCCGACCGTATTCGGTTCCGTCCAGGCCGCCTCCTGCGAGAGATCGGCAGGAGTACCGGCACATCCGACCGCCGATGGCTCGATCGCGTCCTCGACCGCCTCACGCCGACGATGGTGCATGTCATCGGCGGTGACGGTACGACCATCTACCGGGGCCAGCTCATCGGGCCGAGCGGGGTCGATCGGGTCACGCGCGAGTACACCGTGGATATGCACCCCGATTTGGTCGCCCTGTACGGGCCGACTCAGTACACCCGCCTCGATGCCGATCAGATCGCAGCTCTGCGGTCCCACCCGACGGCGCACTGGCTCTACCGCCACTACGCGTCCCATAGGGAGCCACATCCCGTCCGTCCCGAGTACCTGCGGGAGCTGTCCGGCGCGGCGATCAGCCCCCGCGTATGGCGTCAGCGACTCCCGGGTGCGCTCGCTCGGGTATGCGATGTCGCCGGATGGTCGTGGCGGATGGATGATCGCGGCCTCGTACAGGTCACCCGTACCCCGGGGGTATGGGCATGACCCCCGGGCGCTGGACGTGTCCCGGGTGGGATAGCTGTTACGCACAGGGTGGGATAGCTGTTACGCGAGGGTGGGATAGCTGTTACGCACAGGGTGGGATAGCTGTTACGCAGGGTGGGATAGCTGTTACGCGAAGGTGGGATAGCGGTTACGCGAGGGTGGGATGGCTGTGCCTATCCACAGGCCCAGAAGTGGCTATTTCGCATTTTGTATCAATGCCTTACCGGACTCCCCCCCGTGCCGCTAATACGGTTTTTAATTCGTTTCTAATCCCGGGGCTGGCCGAAGGCGCTAGCGCGCCCCGTCTCGCTCGGCGCTACGCGCCTCGATCGCGCGCTGCGCGCGCGCCTGCCCTCCGGTCGCTGCGCTCCCTTCGCCCCGCCGCCTGCGGCGGCGGCCTGGGGCCGCTGCGCGGCCCGAAGTACCTGGGGGCCATCCCGACGACCGGGGGACGGGCACGTCTCGCGCGCGACCCAGCGCCCATGGGCGCGAAAGGCGTCTCCGCGGAGGACGGGAGCGGGGTCGAGGGACAGCAGTGCGCCGCAGAACATCACGACATCACGGCCATCGTGGCCGCCGGTCACCGTCCCGCCGTCCGGGTATCCCCGCGCCGTGCGCGCCCGACGGGCGCACAGAGGCCCTGCACGACCCTGGCACCCCCCCATCCCCGCGCCCCGCCCGTGATCGGGGCGCATACACGACGACACGCAGCCGCAGACCGCACAGACACAGGACACACGATATGACACCGATCATCCGCACCCTGCCCGCCGCCCTACTGGCCGCTGGGCTCACCGTCACCGCGCCCGCCTCCGCCGATATCGGCGATGCGATGGACTCGTTCCTCGACTCCTATACCGTCAACGAACCGGGGTTCTATCAGTCGGAGTCGGCCGGGTTCGTCAACTTCGGCCAGCTCACCGCGCGCACCGGCACCCGGTACTACCAGCCGATTCAGATTCAGGCCCCGCGCGCCGAGTTCGGCTGCGGCGGGATCGACGCCTTCCTGGGCGGGTTCAGCTTCATAAACATGGATCAGATCGTGGCGATGGCCCGGCAGGTCGGCTCGCAGGCGGTATCGACGGCGTTCTACCTGGCGCTGGACTCCCTCTCGCCGCAGCTCGGCGCCCTGATGAAGCAGATGCAGGATTGGGCCAACAAGGCCAACCAGTTCAACATCGACTCCTGCCAGACGGCCGTGGACATTAACCGGGGTGCCCTGGGCGCGATGGGGATGCGGGAGTCGATCTGCAAGCGGTGGCGCGACGGCGAATCGATGGCGTCGGACACCTTCGCGTCTAGGTTCGAGTGCGGATCGGAGAAGGAGTGGGATTGGGGCCTGCTGAACCCCCTGAACGACGACGGCCAGCCGCAGGATGATGGCGACGCCCTCAAGATGGCCCTGCGAGGCAATGTCGTGTGGCAGGCGCTCCGCAATGGAGGGCTGGAGGACGAGGACATGATCGAGGTGGTGATGTCGCTGGTGGGCACCGTGGTGTGGCCGGAGGGCGACTACGAGGACTCCGCACTCGATCAGGTCGTGCCGCCGACCACGACGTGGACGGAGATCACCGAGTCGGGTGAGCACTCCGCTGGGGCGGTGACGCTGCTCGCCTGCTCCGACCCGGACGATGGGTGTCTGCGCCCCTACGAGCGGGAGGTAGATGCCAGCGATGCCAATCCGATCCGCATCCGGGTGACGCGCGCGATCGAGGAGATCATGGATGCGGTCCAGCAGCCGCCGAGCGCGACCCATATCGGGTTCTCGGACGACGCGACCCTCGTGCTGGCCCTGTCGCGCCTGCCGATCTTCCAGATGATTCAGGCTGAAACGGATGCGGGCTATCCGGGGATCACCGCCGAGATGTACACCGATGTCGTGGTCGCGGAGGTGATGTACCGCTGGCTGGAGCAGTTCCTTCCCCGGGCGCGCTCGGCCCTGATGGGCGCGGCCAATATGCCTGGCGGCCAGATGGGCGAGGCCCAGCGCCGCGAAATCTCGCTCGTCGTAGCGGAGGTCATGGATCGCGCGCACCGCGACTACCAGGCCGCAATGCGTCAGGCAGGCGGGATGCAGGAGTTCATCCGGATGCAGCGCGACCTCAAGTCGATCATGGAGGCCCGCATGAGCCCGAGCATGGCCCAGCGGATCAAGTTCGCGCAGGAACTGGCGCGATAAGGAGACGAGCATGGCACTGGAGATCATCACCTACGGCTCGGGCTCCTACGTCCAGCAGACGCTCACCTCGCTCTCCGCTCTCGCGGGGAGCAGCGATTGGGTCACGCTCGCGCGGATTGCCGGTGTGGTCGGGATCGTGTGGGTGATGCTTGCGGCATTCAAGAACGCGCGCGGCGGGTCATTGCAGGTCGATTGGTCGTGGTTCCTCGGGTTCGGGTTCATCTACCTCGGACTCATGGTGCCGAAGGTGGATGTCGCCGTGATCGACCGGATCGAGTCGGGGTGCGGGACGGCGCCCCCGGCGATCGTGACCGGCGTTCCCGTTGGGATCGCGGCATTCGGCTACGTCACCTCGGGCATCGGGGACGGGATCACGCGCCTCTATGAGCAGTACATCAGCCTGCCGGGCGATCAGCAGTACGCACAGAACGGGATGCTGTTCGGGTCGCAGATGGCGCGGACGGTGACGCAGAGCCGGATCACGGACATGCGCCTGTCCTCGGACATGACCTCGCTGATGTCGTCGTGCGTGATGCCGATGATCGCGCGCGGATGGATACCGCTGGACGAGGCGGCGCGTTCGACCGATTTGTGGCAGACGATCAGCTCCCAGCTCCCGAATAACCGCTGGGTCGCGCGTAGCGATGGCAGCGTCCTCTCCTGTCGGGAACTGGGGAACGAGCTGACGCCGGAGATCACGGGCGACGGAGCGCCCGCGATCCAGGCCATTGCGCGCTCGCACGGTGGCGCGATCTGGCCGCAGTGCGATGCTGATGATGCGGCGGCGCGCTACCTGGCCTCCGTCGGGGGTGTGACCGGCCAGGACATGCTCGGGATCAACCAGGATGCCGCGACCCTCACCCGCCAGGCGATGACGATCAATGCGATGCAGGATGCCCTCGCACAGGGGGTCACAGAGACGGACAATGCCGCGCTGGCGCAATCGATCTTCACCGCTCAGGCCGAGCAGACCCAGCGCAACACCTACATGCTGATGGGCAACATGGCCTCGCGCACCCTGCCGGTGATGCGCGCGGTGATCGAGGCCCTGCTGTATGCCCTGTTCCCGGTCATTATGATCTTCATGCTGACCCCGGCCTGGCTGTCGGTGCTGGGCCAGTACATCCTTGTGATGATGTGGATTCAGCTCTGGCCGCCGATGTACGCGGTGCTGAACTCCATCATGTACTGGTACGGAGCGCCGCAGTCGCAGCGTATGGCCGAAATGAGCGACGGCAGCTCCGGGCTGACCATGGAGACCATATCCTCGGTCGCCTACGCCAATTCCGACATGGTGGCGCTGGCCGGGTACATGGCGCTCACGATCCCGATGATCTCCTACATGATGATCCGTGGCGGGGCCATGATCGGGGCGAGCGTGGCGTCGAGCCTGAACCAGCCCATGTCGCAGGCGGCGACCCGCTCGGGCGCGTCCCTGACGGACGCCTCGATGCAGTCCGGCTCGGTGTCGTGGGATACCTCGCAGGTGAACACGTCCAGCGCCAACCAGATCAACACCGCGCCCAACATGCGCTATGGCTCCGGCACCGTCGAGCAGGTCACCGCCGCCGGTGGTGTCTCCCGCATGAGCGAAGGTGGGCAGGCGAGCTATAACGCGAGCCCCGGCGCAACGAGTCTCGGGAATGTCTCTGCGTCCGCTCAGGGTACGTTGGAGTCGGGCATCCAGACCCAGGCTCAGCGCGCCCAGCAAGCGGCGCAGGAACAGGCCCTTGCCTTCGACCAGCGGGTTCAGGGCACGGCTGCCCAGCAGTCCCAGCTCAATGATCTGGTGGGGGATCGAGCCATGGCCTCGGATATGGGGCTGAGCAGCGATGAATCCTTCAAGTACCAGCAGGCGTATGGGCAGCGGGAAGGATTGGTACGGGAAGCCGCAGAGCGCGCGGAGGTCTCGGAATCCGACATGCGTGCGACAGTCAGCGAAATATCCCACTCCATCGCTGCTGGCCTCCCTGGCTCGGTCGTGTCCGCACGCGCACAAGCCTCCTTGGCGGCGCGAGGCCTGTCCCAGGAGCAGGCCCAGCGCGCGGTCTCGGAAGCCGAGACCGTGGCGCGGTCGCAGGAGTATCAGGTGTCGGACGACTACATTCGGCAGGTTGGAGAGCGCGTGGGGAATACCCAGACCGAGCGGTTCGGGGATTCCTTCGCCATGCTGGGCTCGGCCGGTGTGGCTGAGACGCGGGATGCGTCGCAGCGCATGGGTGCTTCCCTTCAGGAATCGCAGTCCTGGTCTGAACTCCAGTCGCGCGTCGAGAAGGACGGGCTTTCCGTGGGTGGCAAGCTCGACGGAGCGATCTACAGCACCCTGGCGCCGAAGGTCGGTGAAGCCAACCTCCAGCGCATGATCGCCAACGCCAACGATGGCGGTGACAGCGCAGACAGCCGCGCACTGATGGGGATGATTCGGGAGAACAGCGAGGAGATCGCGGGCCGGTACTTCGGCGTTGGCATTGCGGGAGCCCCGCAAAACAACGTCAATGCCGCTTACGGAGGCTATGCCTCGGGTGTTCCGGGGGCGGATCAGGCCCGCGACTTCGGCAGCGGGGCGCGGAACGATCTCGCGGACGACGCTGAGGGCCGAGGAATCACCGGCGTCGAAGGCAACGTGCGCGCAGGACGCCAAGACCTCCAGGGCCAACATGACGGTGCCCGCGACATTGCGATCGAAAACATCGGAGGTCAGGCGCCGAGCACCTTGGGCGACTGGCGCGTGGGCGAGAACGGTGGCCTGGAGCTGAAGCCGGGCGCCGACCGCTCCTTGGTCTATCAGGGCGATGGGGCCAGTTCAGGAGGCGGGGGAAGTGAGCGTGCGGCCGTGGAAGATCGTCTCCGGGGCGAGCGGCAGGATCGCGCCGATCAGCAGCAGGGAAGCGCCCAATCGGATTGGCGCGAGGATGCCCAGGAGAAAATGATCGAGGCGAAGCGCAACCAGGGGCCGCGCCCTCCGGGCCGAGGGCGGTAAAGAGAGAGCCGGGCCAGCGAGGTTACTGGTCCGGCCACCCTCCCAAGTGAGGGTCGTGCACTAGCTCCACATCGGACCCACTCTCCCTCATAGGCATCGGCCCATTCATCGCGCCCATCATGTAGGCGTGCAACACGTCGCTCTCGTGCGCGATCTCCTGCGGAGTGAGGGCGCCGTATAGGGCTTCGTCGCTCTCGCGGCTCATCTGCTGGAACACGCCTCCGGGCGATACCGTGCTTTCCTGGGCCGCGAGCTGGGCAACATAGGCATCATCAGCCGAGTCAGCGGATTCCGGCAGCCCCGGATGAGCCGTGAAGTCCTCGATGTCCGGGCTGCGCTGGGTCAGGTCGAATGCCTGGTGCGCCTGGCGCAGACCGTCCAGCACCTCGTAGCGATCCGGGACGTACAGGAGGCCCAAGGCGGCGCCTGCGGCCAGAACGATCCTCTGGCGCAGGGGTAGCTCATCCGGGCTGGTGTAGGTCTCCACACGGCCGTCTCGCACGGCGTAGTGACCCATCGGCACCGGGCGGCCACGGGCGAACGCCACGACGCTCAGCAGGAGCGGGCGATTGTTCCGGTCAACCTGGATGCTGACCGGGATGCGACGGCCCTGGCGGCCGATCAGGGTATCGGTGTATTGCAGGTTCATAGTCGTATCCCACTAGAGGGGGTATTTGTCCCCTTGAGGGCGGCGAACCGCCCTGTTGGAAGGCGGCCTCCCCTACCGGAGGGGGTATTTGTCCCCCTGAGAGCGGTCGTGTCCCAGCGGAGCGGCTGTCCAGGGCCGGAGGGCGGCTGGCGCGGACCGCAGCGCAGCGAGGACACGGGCCGCCCGGAGGGCGTAGCGGACCCTGTACGGCCGCGTAGCGACCCCACGCTCGACCGGGGGTGCGGGTTGAGCGGAGCGACCCCGCACCCCTGCCTCGCGGCGAGCAGCCCCCCTCGCCTGGGCGAGGGGCGGGGGGGAGTGGGTGCCGATGCCTCGGGCCGCACCGTCTCAGTCCACGGCCACGCGCACTACGGTCTCGCCCTCCTGTGCGCGCGTCGGTGTCGGTAGGTCACGCCCGGCGTGACGATACCCCGCTATCGCGACGCACAGAGCGTCGATCATCTCACGCAGCGCCTCGGCCTCGGAGGCACCGTCCGTCAGGGCCTCCGGCACGTCCCGGCAGGTCGCCAGATAGCGCCCGTCTACGTCGCGAGAGAGGCGGACTGGGTAGCTCGGATGTTGCATGGTCCCCTCCTCCCTCCATTCCGTTACCGGGGCGCGGCGTCCAGGTACTCGGCATAGTCGGCATCGGACATTCCCTCAGTCACGCGGGCCGACTCGGCCTCGATCAGCTCGATCAGGAGATCACGCTGTGTCGTACCACGATGCGCCGCCAGGCGGCAGAGTTCCAGCGCCGCCCCCATCGGTATCCCGGTAACGATTCTTGGCCAAAAAAAACTCCCAGCCGGAGCCGGGAGCATAGCCACCACCCCGCAGGGCGGTGATTTTCAGTCTCCGCTACAAAGCCGCAGAGCTGGCATTTCGCTTGCAACCACCGGTCTTCGAGGAGCGGTGCGTAACAATGTGACCGCAGGCCACAACTCAAATATAAAAAATGCGCGGCCTGCGTGTCAACTCCAAAATCGAAAATCCCCACTCCAGGCAATGCCTGGAGTGGGAAAGCTGCCCGCAGCCAATGACTACGGGCGTGGTCGTCGTGTGCGATCGCACATCTATGTCGTATCGACGTCGTACATCATGGTATATCCTCCATATCATTCATTGGAAAAAATAAGGCCGCCAAGCCTCACTACACTCTTTTCGGGATCGGGGGCCAACCCGATCCCGATGCTCACCACACGTCACGATCCATATAGGAACGTGACACCCATCCGCCAGGATGGGGTAATACACCATCGTGCTACCTCCCGCTTTCGGCCTCCGGGTGCCAACCCGGAGTGTTTTACTTTCCCGACAGAAAAGTAAAACTCCCTCGATCCTTTCGAGATCGTGGTTCATTGCCTGATCGCGGAACGCTCTCGGGGCGTCGAGGATTAGCGGAGTCGTTAGCTCCGTGCCGGTGTATGCCACTACACCGACCCTCTCGGCCCTTTGCCCAGTTCTCCTGGGGCAGTCATCAATATCAGCGCCTAAACCCTCGTCAGCACACATCTACCATCACCCGGCGCATCCCCGGGATTTCGGAGGCCCAATGTTCCACAACGGCTCTCTTACGGATGTGTGTCCTTTGAGTTTTCGCAGGTCTCTACCCTAGTCGGCTCTGATATCTCCACATAGCGCCTGCACGGCGCATTTACACGCTTACGCTCCCGCCTATCCACGATGCTCCCCGGAGCGACCCGGATCACATCGAGGTACACCGCCGCCCCTACGACACTCGTCGTATGACGGCGACGCCAGCATCGCTACTGGCGTGGACGGCCCGCGTGTGTGGCACACGTTGCGCGGTTTCCCGCACCCCGTGGGGTGGGCTTCACCACCTCTTGCCCCAGGCAGGGTTTCCCGTTTCTCGCGCGCGCACGCGCGGTCCCCGGTTGGCCCGTGCCCTGGTCGCCCAACATCGGTACATCGATGTCATGGATGGGATAGACCCGTGGGGTTAGTCCGGCTGGCAAGCCGGGATTAGTCCACGGGGCCTCCCTCGCACCCAGTGAGCGGAATTACCCGCGGGTGGGCGCTAAGTAGCACTAGACGTCGGTTGGCGGCCGACGTCCTGGGGATTGGCGATCCCCGGGGGCCATACGGCCCGTGGCGTATGTGCGGCGTGGCTGGCGTGTTGAGGTTGGCGGCCTCCTCCGCCGCTCCCTATGGGAGCCGCCGAGGAGGCCGCCAACGCTCGGCCAGCCGCGCGGTGCCTAGCCAATATCGCGGCCGCCCACCGAGTCCCGGTGGCCGACTCTGGCTGCGGCTAATGCGCAGCCTCCGTGTGGTGGGTATTGCCGGAAATCCGCAACCCACCCGGCATCTGCATAGGAACATTAACTGCATAATGCTGTTGCCATGCTATATTGTTTTTGCATCAGCCAGTTAACCTACCCGAATCCAAGCATCGGTGAATTACAATGTATAACTGTTTCCCGCTCCCGCTCGACAAGAAAGTCGTCCGTGCACCAACCGCCAAGACGCTCGATCAAATGCACAAGTCACTGTTACAGCGACAGTCACAGGCACAGTCGAAGTAACTGTTACTGTCACTGTTACTGGTACAGTTACAGTAACTGTAACAGTAACAGTGATACTCACCGTCACAGGCACAGTGACTGTGACGGTGACAACAGGATGCGGCGGCCAGAGGTTACCGCTGAAGTGCAATGTACAATCCGCGCGCGATGTAAAAACAGGAGCGGCGCATGTAATACTCCCGGCATCACCATGTGACCACCGGAGGGACGATGCGACATCTATATCCATCACAGGCTGAGGCCCAGCGTGCCATCCTGCGCTCCATCGCTCGGGGCTATCCGCTGTACACCACAGGTATGGTGCGCGCCGACAAGTGGGATCGGCTCGTCGGGAAGTTCCGGCGCGAGTACGAGGTCGATCTATCCCCCGCCGCCCGTCAAAACCGCAAACGACGGGGCCGATGCGCCGCACTCCTGATCGGAGCGGAGCTGCCTCAGGATGATCGGGGGGAGATGATCCGCTGGGTACTGTTGGTAACGGAAGCCGGGACCGGCCCGGTGAAAGACGAGGAGACGTTGAGTGACGCTCGCTCCGAGCGCCTGACGTGGGGCGACTACGTGTGCATGCACCTGACCCGGCCCCGGCAGCATGGCGGAGGAGCGCGATGGACGTGGTGCCTCACCCGCGACGCAGAACGCGCGTGCGCCAACTACCTGACCGAGCTGGCCCAAGCGGCCGGGCGCCATCGCGACCCCCGGCGACTGCGCGCCTACGTCGATATCCTGCTCCGGCGCCCGATGCACTCCGGGGTGCGCACGCAGACGGCCAAGATGCTGCGCCGCGCCCGGAAGGTGTGGGCGAAACACTCGGGTGGCCAGCCATGGCCGTGCGTCGAGCCGGACGCGCTACCTCAGTTCGGGCGATATACCGCGCCCGCGCCGCAGGGCGCGGCGACCGCGTGAGGACAAGTAGTGGGAGCCGGGGTCGCGCAGGCAATATGCCAAAAGGGTCATTTCTCCGACGGGTACGGCCCGAGGAACCGTTCGCCATTAAAATGAATGAGATGGGAAGGGGAATCAGCCACCCATACCTCGGTTTCCCAGGCGATCTCACCAAGGTAGCGGCCCATGATGGTCCGATTGGGGAACGCGGTCACATAAACCAAGCCAGCGGTTGATCCAGCGAACAGCTTTTCCAATTCAGCATGTCGCTTACCATCGACCGGGCCGTGACTAGTGACGGACTCGACCAGGAGGAGCCAGTTTTTCGCGGTGTAGTGCAACACCACGTCGGGCATCTTTCCGTGTGAATCAACATCGACGCCCAGGCCGGCCAACAACGGTGCATCGAAGTAACCCCACTTCTCGCCAGTGTCGCCGGCGTAGACCAATACACTTCCCGGTGCGAAGCGCGAGGCGAACTCCTCAATGATGGCCCGGATCAGTTCGCTATGCTCACCAGGGCTCAGGGTGATTTCCTGGCCTGGTGCGACCTGGACCGGGATGCGGTGCTGTTCACGTTCCTTGGCGTATTGCGCGATCAGTGTCTCACGTTCGGCTAGATAGGCAGAGAGATTGTCATGCCATGCCGGCGTGCCGAAGGTACGCAACAGGGCCAGTGCGGCGGGCTCAATCTGATAGACCGAGTCTTGGCTATTTACCGGTCGGCTGAGCTCACCCGGGTTGTGGAGGGCCAAACCAGCGTCGCGGAACTGGTGTATGGTGTTTCGGCGCACGGTCTCGCGGGAATTGGGCGCGTAGGCCTTATCGTAATGATCGTGCATCCAATTCATGATGGGAGTGATGCCCATCGGCGGATTTTCGGCGTCGGCCCAAGCCTTGCCAGGCGTTAGGTTTAGCAGGGCCAAGAGGCAGAGCGCCGAACGCTTGTTCTGCTGTTTTCGCGGCAGCCCCAATGAAGCGAGGATCTGCTGTGCGGCTTTGATATATTCGTCCTTGTCGTTCATGCGATCAGGTTTCCTAGCTTTGCATCGATCTCGTCCTGTGTGAGCGTTTCTTGCTTCATCGCCCATTCGCCTAGTTCGATGAGCATTTCACGAGTTGGATAGTTCATCCGCTTGAGGTCGGTTGCATTGACCTGGGTATGGCCGCTGTAACGCCTGAAGCACTCATCGATTGCAGTGGTGTTCAGGAATACAGCGAGCCCGCGAGCCAGCGCCTCAGGTAATCCAGTCTTGCCGTCGTGGAACAGATTTAGGTGGTTCTCAAAGCCCAACACTGGCGCCTCGCCGAACGTGCTCGGGTCAACAACACTGGCAACGATCCGGCGCTTCTCCTCCTTTGAAGAGAAGCGCCGCACCACGCAGTAGAAGCCACTCGGGTACAGCCATTTCTCGGTTTCGGCATTGCGCTCGATGGCGTTTGGCTTCTTGCAGCCCTCGATGGGCCAAGTCGTACCGTCACTGCTGAAATGCCCGGGATACAACAAGGGCACGGTGCCTTCCCCTGGCATTTTGCGCAGATGCTCTTTCAGCCGGAAATCGACCACTGGCCCGGTCGATACCTTGATGTCGAGGTCAGCAAGCGTAGAGCGGATCGCCGAAGACCGCTCGATGGCATTACTCTCCGGTGACGTGGGAACGTGAATGAACTGCTCCGGATCATCTGGAAACACGACCCGGTCGAACGGATGCTCGTGAATCGCGAGGTCCCCAAAGGTGTCATCCGTGGAGGTCGAGACCATCACCGAACCCTGTTCGCCCCCTCGCTCCAGGTGGATGATGACATTCTCTTGGAGAACCTCATCCTCTTTGAACGCCTTGTTGCGCGCCTCAAACAGGTGCATGCGGCGGATAGCTGCACGCTCCAGGATGAACTCACGGAAGGGGCGGTAGTAGGGGCCGTTACAGAAACTACGCGGAATGATCGCCACGATATGCCCTCCCTGGGCAGCCTGCATTAAGGCCAGTGCCACAAAGGCGGCATACAGATT
This sequence comes from Thioalkalivibrio sp. ALR17-21, assembly GCF_000420185.1. Taxonomy (NCBI): domain Bacteria; kingdom Pseudomonadati; phylum Pseudomonadota; class Gammaproteobacteria; order Chromatiales; family Ectothiorhodospiraceae; genus Thioalkalivibrio; species Thioalkalivibrio sp. ALR17-21. The sequence goes on from NZ_ATUL01000020.1 coordinate 50,189, forward strand.
GACCGTCTCAATGCCGACACGGCGCAGAGCCAAGCGGTGTGCGGACTGGCTGTTGATCTTCTTGTAGGGCGGATTGAGGATCGCGTGGGTGTAGCCGTCCCCCGGCAGACCTTCCTCTGTTGCGAGCTGGATGTAGTCGCCTGCATTTATGTGTGAAGTCACCTCGCGGTAGGCAGAAAACCGCTGGGCGAGTAACGCGCGCAGGTCGTCATCGACTTCGTACGCGGTTACCTCGACCGATCGGAAATCGAAGCCGCCGGCCTGCCATCGATCCAGGAAGGCCGAAGAAAGCGCTCCCATGCCGGCACCTGCATCGAGCAGCCGGCAAGTCGGCGCGGCGTTGCTCGGAAATAACGACGCCATAAAGCGGGCTACGCTGGATGGCGTCATGAATTGACCAAGTTCTGCCTTCCGCTTTCGTTCAGCTCGCAACGCGGGTGCCGTGTGCAACCTATCCAGGGCTTCGAGTTGCTCTTGGGGCATTCGCATTCCTCATTGACGCGGCGCAACATCGCCAACGTGTGTTGGTAGGGGTGGGTTGGGGCACATCTATACGACAGTCCCCGACGACCACCTCGCTGTGGTATCACGCATCACGTATGCCTACGGCACCGCTCGGCGCAATAGCCCAAACCCATCAACACCGCGTATGCGGCGATGACGGCCACGGTCGTGACGATGATCGCGATCGATAGCTGCGACATGCTCGCCTCCCCAGCCCCTAACCGAGCCGCGCCACCAGATCGTCGGCGCGCAGGTGAGTGTACCGTCGCAGCATCGCGAGGTCAGTGTGTCCGGTGATCGCGGAGACCTCGACGATCGACAGACCCCGCTCGAACAGGCGCGACGTCGCCTCGTGTCGTAAGTCGTGCAGGCGCACGCTGACTAGCCAATCCGCATCGGAGGTGGCTCCGGCCGCCTCCTGCGCCTCGACATAACGTGCCCGAGCCGTCTGTACCGCGCGGGCGAACGCCCGGCTGGCCGCATCGGGTGTCAGGCCCCATACCCTCCCCGACAGTCGGCGCGGGAGCGCGGCCAGCTCATCCCGCGCTCGCGTCGAGAGCGGGACGTCGCGGGCCTGTCCGTTTTTTGTGTGTGGCAGGTGGACGACCCGACGGCGTAGGTCAACGTGATCCCAAGTCAGCGCTGTCAGCTCGCCACGCCGCATGGCAGTCTCCACCGCCACGCGGCAGAGGCTCGGCAGCTCTCGTGACCCTGTAGCCGCCAGGATCGCGCCCAGTTCGTCGTCCGATACACGCCGGTCTCGTCCACGCCCAGCAGGGGGCAGACGCACCCGATCAGTCGGTGCGCCATGAGGTACATGGATGCCCCAGTCGGTCATCGCCACTCGGTAAATTCGGCCCAGGAGGCCCAGCTCCTTCCTTACCTGGTCTCCGGAGACAGTCTGCAACCGCCGATCACGGTATGCCGCGATCCGCTCGGGAGTGAGGGCGATCAGCGAGTGCGGGCCCCACTCCTCAATTATCCGAGTCATGTCCGACGCCATCTGGCGCCGAGACTTCTTTTGCGGCAGCACCTCGCGGGCGTATCGCTCGCACGCGGCTGCGACGGTCGTACGCTCGCCATCGGTGCGCGGGAGGAACTGGCCGGTATCCATCTCGCGCTCGGTCGCCCTCGCCCACTTCGCGGCGTCCTCGCGGGCGCTGAAGGTCTTCGTGATCGAGGGCTGGCCCAGACGGCGTATCTGGGCCTCCCATTTGCCGGTCGAACGTCGTCGGATGGTGGCCATTTTCGGGCTTCACTGTGGCAAGAGTGTGGCAAGAAGCCCAAGACTGCCCGATAAGCTAGGCCATTTCTAGACCTCTCTACCCCCTCCTAAGGGGTAGGTCGCAGGTTCGAATCCTGCCGGGGACGCCATCTTTCCATCTTGTTCCATCCTGATGCGTCCATCAATAAAGGCCAAAAACCGCAATTTATTGGTGCTGGCAGTCCTTGCTTGTCTGGCGCTTTCTATGGACAGCTCCGCACCTTCGGGGGTGCTTTTGGGGGTAGAAAGCCCGATTGGCCCTGTGTCACCTTGCTGAGAGACCCCCATGCCCAAGCCAACCAATAAGCTGACTGCCGCCGCGCTGGCAGCCGCCAAGTACGAAGGGCGGCCCCGCAAGCTGTTTGATGGCGGCGGCCTGTACGTCCCCATTCAGGCATCCGGTCGCTATTGGCGGCCGTATCGATCAAGGTTGTCGAAGTCTTTGTCAATTCGCCTTCGATCTTGTCGAAAAACTCAGCATGGGTTTCGCAAAGTTACCTTTCTTGTCATTGCCCTGGTGGTTGCGGTGCTTAGTTTCGTGCATAGCTTTCCCTCAATTTGTCTTTGGCCTCGGTCCTCTTTGTCCGGGCGAATGTTGGCCGTCCCTGTCGGCCGCCCGGATTGTGCATGCCCGTGTCCTGTTGGTGCTTTAATGTCCTTGCCGGATATGAGGCATCTGTTTGAGCGGATTTCTCCCTGATCTCGAATCAGGCGCGATCCGACATCTACTCCTCACGCTGAGGGTTCGTGAGCTTTCGGAACGGATAGGCGAGCATATGGACTATCAGGAGCAAGGTGGTAGCGACGATGCCGAGGAGGCTGGCCACGATAGTCAGGAGCGCCTTCGACATAACCACGGGATGCCGTAGAGCGCCCAAGACAAACATGACGATCAGAAAGAAGATGAGCGTGTTCCAGAAGTTGTAAGCTTCGACGTATTGTTCGATCAAGACTTGCTCCTGTGTGGGTAGGTGTCGGGTCCCGGCTGTTTGTATACATGTTTACGAAATAAATCGGGGCGTTCCTGTTGCCAGGCCTTGAGTGTCTCAACCGGCGTTCGATGCCC
>NZ_ATUL01000021.1:0-50668 GCF_000420185.1 Thioalkalivibrio sp. ALR17-21
ACCGGCGGCGAACCGCTGGTGCGTCACGGCCTCCCGGATCTGGCGGCGCGGCTGAACGCCCTGCCGGGCATCGACGACATCTCGCTGTCCACCAATGCGGTGCGTCTGGCGAAGCACGCCGACGCGCTGGCCGCGGGCGGGGTCGGGCGCATCAACGTGAGCCTGGACACCCTGCGCGCGGAGGTCTTCAAGGACGTGACCGGCGGCAAGCTGGAGAAGGTGATCGACGGGCTGATGGCGGCGAAGCGCGCCGGGCTGGACCCGATCAAGATCAACATGGTGGTGATGGGCGGCATCAACGATACTGAGGTCGGCGACATGGTCGACTTCTGCATCGAGCACGGTTTCACCCTGCGTTTCATCGAGACCATGCCGGTGGGCGACACCGGGCGCGCGGCAAACGAAGGCCACTACGTGAACCTGCAGGACGTGCGCCGCGACCTGGAGCAGCGTTTCGAGCTGATCCCCGGGGTGATGCCCGGCGGCGGCCCGGCGCGCTATGTGCAGGTGGCGGGCACGGACATCCGCATCGGCTTCATCACGCCGATCTCGCAGCACTTCTGCGACACCTGCAACCGCGTGCGGCTGTCGGTGGACGGCACCATCCATACCTGTCTGGGCAACGAGCACAGCCTGGCGCTGCGCCCGCGGCTGCGTGACGGCTGCAGCGATGCCGAGCTGGAAGAGGCAATCCTCGAGGCGATCGCGCTGAAGCCCGAGCGCCACGAATTCAACGAGCGCCCGGAGAAGGTCATGCGCTTCATGTCCATGACCGGGGGGTGAATCAGACCACCCAGATCGTCTTGGCATTCACGAACTCGCGGATCCCCAGATCGGCCAGTTCGCGCCCGTAGCCGGAATCCTTTACCCCGCCGAAGGGCAGGCGCGGGTCGCTCTTCACCACCGCGTTGACGAACGCACAACCGCATTCCAGCTGGCGCGCCATCGCCTCGCCGCGGGCGCGGTCGGCGGTCCACACCGACCCGCCAAGGCCAAAGCGCGAACGGTTCGCCAGCTCCACCGCCACCGCGGCATCCGCGGCCCGCGTGATCGCCGCTACCGGACCGAAGGTCTCCTCGTCGAAGGCCGCCATGCCCGGCTCGACGTGATCCAGCACGGTCGGTGCGTAGTAGAAGCCTTCGCCCTCCAGCGGCTCACCCCCGGTGCGGCACACCGCGCCGGCAGCGACACTGCGCTGCACCTGATCGTGCAGCTCGTCGCGCAGATCGCCGCGCGCAAGCGGGCCCAGATCCGTCCCGTCTTCCATCGGATCACCCGTGCAAAGGTCCGTCACCGCCCGGCTCAGGCGGTCCGCAAAGGCCTCGGCGATCGAATCCTCGACGATGAACCGCTTGGCCGCGATGCAGGTCTCGCCGTTGTTCTGGAACCGCCCGCGCAGGGCCTCGCGCACCACGGTGTCCAGGTCCGCGTCATGCAGGACGATGAAGGCGTCCGAACCGCCCAGCTCCAGCACCGAGGTCTTCAGGGCCTTGCCCGCGGCCGCACCCACCGCACGCCCGGCACGCTCCGAACCCGTCAGACTCACGCCCTGCACCCGCGGATCGGCGATCAGATCCTCGACCGCATCGGAGCCCACCGGCAGATTGCGGAAGACCCCCTCGGGGAACCCCGCTGCACGGAACACCTCCTCCAGCGCCTGTGCGCAGTCGGGCACATTGGAGGCATGCTTGAGCAGCACGGTGTTGCCGGCCAGGGTCGCCGGAATGGCCTGGCGGAAGGCCTGCCAGTAAGGAAAATTCCAGGGCATGACCAGCAGCACGGTGCCCAGCGGCTGCCAGGCCACGTACGAGCGGGCCGCCTCGGTGGCCACCGGCACGTCCAGGAGGAAACCCGGCCCGTGCTCGGCGTAGTATTCGCAGGCCACCGCGCACTTCTCCACCTCGGCCAGAGCCTCGACCCGCCGCTTGCCCATCTCGCGGGTCGCGGTCACCGCCAGCTCCTCCTGGCGCCCGCGCAGGACAGCGGCCAGCTGGCGCAGCAGGGCGGCCCGTTCATGCACCGGCTTCAGAGCCCAGGCCGTGCGCGCGTCCACCGCGCCCTGCAGCGCGGCTTCCACGCCGGCGGCATCCATCGGCGGGTAATTCGCCAGCACCTTGCCGGTGGCCGGATTGACGGCAGTCAGTTCAGTCATCTTCGGGCCTCTCTCTCGGGACTCGCCGGGCCAGCGCCCGCCCGGGTGGATTGATCACGCGCCCACAGCCGAGTATAAGACGCACACATCCGTATTCGGTAAGGGCCTTCGCAATCATGTCGAATCTCTCGATCCGCAATGTCTGCCTGCTGGGCGGAACGGGCTTCGTCGGGCACCACATCGTGGCGCGGCTAATCGACCGTGGACTGAATGTACGCGTGGTCACGCGCCATCCGCACCGTCACCGCGAGCTCATGGTGAACCCCGAGGTGGACCTGATCGCCGGCAATATCCACGAGCCGGAAGAACTCGACCGCGTCCTGCGCGACCAGGATGCCGTGATCAACCTGGTCGGGATCCTCAACGAGCGGGGGCATGACGGTTCCGGTTTCCGCCGCGCCCATGTCGAACTGACGGAAAAGGCCCTGGCCGCCGCCGAACGCCAGGGCGTGCGCCGCTTTCTGCAGATGAGCGCGCTGAAGGCCGACATGCCGGACCCGCCCAGCCACTACCTGCGGACCAAGGGCGAAGCCGAACAGGCGGTGTTCGCAACCACGGCATTCCCGGTCACGGTGTTCCGCCCGTCGGTGATCTTCGGCCCGGAGGACAGCTTCCTCAACCGCTTCGCCACGCTGCTGCGCTTCTCGCCGGTGATGCCGCTGGCCCGCGCCGAAGCACGCTTCGCCCCGGTGTTCGTGGGCGACGTGGCCGACCACTTCGCCGAGGCACTGAACGATCCGAAGACCTTCGGCCAGGGATTCGAGCTGTGCGGCCCAAGGGAGTACAGCCTGGGCGAACTGGTGCGCTACGTCGGCCGGGTCTCCGGTCACCGGCGTCCGGTCATTGGCCTGCCGGACTGGGCGGGCCGCCTGCAGGCGAACGTGCTGGAGCACGTGCCGGGCAAGCCGCTGTCGCGCGACAACCTCGCCTCGCTGTCGATCGACAGCGTATGCACCGGGCAGACCCTGCACTGTCCCACCCGGCTGGAGAGCATCGCACCCACCTATCTGGGCAAGGGCGGCCGCGAGGCGCGCATGCAGAAACTGCGCACCAGCTACGAGCGCGACTGAGGCGCCCGCCACCGGGATGCACATCTATCTGGTCGGTGGCGCGGTCCGCGACCGGCTCCTGGGCCGCCCGGTCAACGAACGCGATTACGTAGTGGTCGGCGCCACGCCCGAGGCCATGGAAGCGGCCGGCTATCGCGCCGTGGGGCGCGACTTTCCGGTGTTCCTCCATCCGCGGACCCAGGAGGAATACGCCCTCGCCCGGACCGAGCGCAAGACCGCGCGCGGCTACCACGGCTTCCAGTTCAACGCCGCCCCCGATGTCCCGCTGGAACAGGACCTGGAACGGCGCGACCTCACCATCAACGCCATGGCCGAGGACGACGGCGGCGAGGTGATCGACCCCTTCGGCGGCCGCAATGACCTGGAAAACCGCACCCTGCGGCACGTCTCCCCGGCGTTCGCCGAAGACCCGGTACGCCTGCTGCGTCTGGCACGCTTCGCCGCCCAGCTGGCCCCCTGGGGGTTCGAGATCGCCGACGAGACCCGCGCCCTGCTGCGCGAGCTGGTCGCCTCGGGGGAAGTCGACGCCCTGGTTCCGGAACGCGTCTGGGCCGAGTGCGAAAAAGCCCTGGCCAGCCCCGCTCCGCGCCGGTTCATCGAGGTGCTGCGCGAATGCGGCGCGCTGACGGTGCTGCTGCCGGAACTGGAACACCTGTTCGGCGTACCGCAGCCGGCGAAATACCACCCCGAGATCGACACCGGCGTACACACCCTGATGGTGCTGGACCAGGCCACGCGCCTGAGCGACGCGCCCGAGGTCCGCTTCGCGGCGCTGACCCATGATCTGGGCAAGGCGGACACCCCGGAGGACATCCTGCCCGCGCACCACGGGCACGAGGAACGCAGCGCCACCCACATCAAGGCGCTCGCCGAACGCCTGCGCATTCCCCGGCGCTACCGCGACCTCGCGATCCGCGTAGCGCGTCATCACGGCCTCGCGCATCGCCTGTTCGAACTGCGCCCGAAGACCGTGATGAAACTGATCGAGGGCCTGGATGCCCTGCGCCGCCCGGAGAACGTCGAGCCCTTCCTGCTGGCGGTCGAGGCCGACTTCCGCGGGCGCACCGGCTGGGAGGAGCGCCCCTACCCCCAGGCCGACGCCCTGCGCCGCGCCGTGGAGGCCGCCGCGGCCGTCAGCCCGCAACCCCTGATCGAGGCCGGATACCAGGGCCCGCAGCTGGGCGAGGCCCTGCGCCGCGAGCGCATCCGCGCGATCGCCGAAGCCCTGGAAGGGCACTGAACCCGGCCCCACTTGCCTGCAACGCGCAGCGGCCGTACTCTTCACGGTTCGTTGCCGCACAGAGGATCCCGCAATGGATTTCGCCAAGGCCCGGATGAACATGGTGGAACAGCAGGTACGTCCCTGGGACGTACTCGACATGCGCGTACTGGGGGTCATGGAGACGCTGCCGCGCGAGCGCTTCATGCCCGAACCCTACCAGGCCCTGGCCTATGCCGACACGGAGATCCCCCTCGGTCACGGCGAGGAAACCCTGCCGCCGCGCGTGATCGGGCGCATGCTGCAGGCCGTGGCGGCCAGGCCCACCGATACCGTGCTGGAGATCGGCACCGGGTCCGGCTATGCCACCGCCTGCCTGGCGCGCATGGGCGCCCATGTCGACAGCGTGGAACGCCACGACGACCTGCGCCTGGCCGCGCGCAACCGCCTGCACGACCTGAACATCACCAACGCGGCGCCGCGCACCGGGACGGTGACCCCCGAATGGCGTCCGCCGCGGGAGCGCTATGACGTCATCGCCGTCAACGGCGCCATGACCGAATACAACGACTTCCTGGAACAATTCCTGGCGCTGGGCGGCCGCCTGTTCGTGGTGACCGGGGAGCCTCCGATCATGGAGGCGCTGCTGGTGACCCGGACCACCGAGGACAACACCCTCCACGAGCAGCTGTTCGAGACCCGCGTGCCGCCGCTGGCCGGCTTCGAACCGCAACCGGCCTTCGAATTCTAGGCCACCGAAAGCCCTGTCCGTCCCGAGCCCGTCCGCCACTGGCGGCGGGCTTTGCTAGTATGTAAAGCCTCGCCTGTCCGGATCGAATCGCCATGAAACGACTGCACCCCCTGCTCGCCGCCGCCGGTCTCGCCCTGTTCACGGCCGCCCCCGCCCAGGGCGCGAGTCTGATGGAAGTCTACGAACAGGCCGCGCGCGAGGATGCCGAACTGCAGATCGCCGAGGCGGAATACCGCAGTGCCCTGCAGAACCGCCCGGCGGCCCGCTCCGGCCTGCTGCCTCAGCTGCGCGGCGAGATCGAGGGCGGTGCGTTCTACAACGACCCGGACGGACGCGACAGCACCGATGGCCGGCAGAGCCGTTTTGCGCTCTTGCTGGACCAGAGCATCTACGACCGGCGCAACTACGTGGAACTGAGCCAGGCCGACCTGGAGATCGCCCGGTCCGAGGCGGAACGCGATGCCGCGCGCCAGGACCTGATGCTGCGGGTGTCCGAGGCCTATTTTGACGTGCTCGTGGCCCAGGAAGGCCTGGAGTTCAGCATCGCCGAGCTGGAGGCCATCGAGCGCCAGCTGGAGCAGACCGAACGCCGCTTCGACGTCGGCCTGATCGCCAGCACCGACGTAAAGGAAGCACGCGCCCAGCGCGACCTGGCCGAAGCCCAGCGCATCGCCGCCGAAAACGAACTGGACGTGGCCCGCGAACAGCTGGCCTTGATCACCAACCGCTACTGGGACGAACTCGATACCCTCACCCCCGAGGCCGAACTCCAGCTGCCGCAGCCGCGGGATGCCGAGGCGTGGGTGCAGCGTGCCCTGGAAAACAACCTGGAGCTGGCCGCCCAGCGCCTCGCCACCGAGACCGCACGCGAACAGATCCAGCGCCAGCGGGCCGAAGGGCAGCCGCGCGTGGGCCTCAGCGCCTCGGTCTCGGAAAACCGCTACCACGGCATAGACGGCAGTGGTGACACGGATATCGACTTCACTGCGGCCGGATTCAACGCCCAACAGGCACGGGCGCTCGAAGGCCTGGCCGGCGCCGGCGGCAGCCAGTTCGAGGATGGCCGGGAGGCGCAGATCGGCATCCGTCTGGAGATCCCGCTGTACACCGGCGGCCGGGTGACCGCCCTGACCCGTCAGGCGCGCGAGGACTTCCAGGCCGCGCAGCAGGGGCAGACGCAGGTCGAGCGCATGACCCGGCGCGACACCCGCAACGCCTATCTCGCCTCGGTGGCCACCGAATCCCGCGTGCGCGCACTGAACCAGGCACTGGAATCGACCCAGGCGGCGTTCGAGGCCGCCGAGGCCGGGTTCGAGGTCGGAACCCGCACCCAGGTGGACGTGCTCCTCGCCCTGCGCGAGGTATTCGGCGCCGAGCGCGACTTCGCCGAGGCGCGTTACGACTTCCTCGCCAACACCCTGCGCCTGGAACGGGCGGCGGGACAGCTCACCGAGGAAGACCTGGAATCCATCGACGCCATGCTGGACTGATGAGCACCGCCGCGCGGGCCCGCTGCGAGCGCTCCGACCGCTCGCCGCTGCTGCTGGTGGACCTGCAGGAGCGGCTGATGGCGGCGATGCCGGAGACCGAGCGCCAACGGACGGTGCGCAACGCCAGCCGGCTGGTCGAGGCCGCACGCCAGCTGGAGATCCCGGTGGAGGTGTCGCGCCAGTACCCCCGGGGGCTGGGCGACACCGTGGAGCCACTGCGCTCCGCTCTGGCCGAACTGGACGAACTCGCCACCGTTACCGACAAGACCGCCTTTTCCTGCTGCGGCGAGGCAGCCCTGGAACAGCGCCTGTCCGGCTGTCGCAGCGTGGTCCTCGGCGGCGCCGAGACCCACGTGTGCGTGACCCAGACCGCGCTGGACCTGCTGGATGCCGGGGTCACGGTGTTCGTGGCGAGCGACACGGTCTGCTCGCGCAACCCCGAGCTGCGCGTCAACGGCCTCGAGCGTCTGCGCGCGGCGGGGGCGATCATCACCAACCACGAGTCCGTGCTGTTCGAATGGCTCGGCGATGCCCGCGCCGCCGAGTTCAAGTCGGTCAGCCAGTTGCTGCGGGAGGTCTGACACATGCGCGTCGTCGGCAATCTCCTGCTGGGGATCTGGCTGGTCCTGTATGGCCTGCGCGGCCTGCTCGGCCTGCAGTTTCAGTACGATCACTACGTCATGAGCGCCCTGGCACTGATCGCCGGCGTGCTCTTCATCCTGCGCCGATAGAGAGACTCCGATCGCATGCGCCTGACACCGGACGAATACCGCGAACTGGACGGCCGCCGCATCACCCTGCTGGGGATGTCGGGTGTCGGCAAGACGCGGCTGTCCAACATGCTGCGCCAGGAGGACTGGTTTCATTACTCCGGCGACTATCGCATCGGCACGCGCTACCTGAACGAACCGATCCTGGACAACATCAAGTCCCAGGCGATGCAGGTCCCGTTCCTGCGCGAGCTGCTGCGTTCGGACTCCATCCAGATCATCAACAACATCACGGTCGACAACCTGCATCCGGTCTCCAGCTTCCTCGGAAAGCTGGGCAACCCGGAGCTGGGCGGGCTGCCGCTGACCGAGTTCAAGCGCCGGCAGGCCCTGCACCACGAGGCCGAGGTGCAGGCAATGCTGGACGTGCCGGACTTCATCCACAAGGCGCGCACCCTGTTCGGTTACCCGCATTTCGTGAACGATGCCGGCGGATCGGTGTGCGAGCTGGACAGCCCCGGCGTGCTCGAGACCCTGGCCGAACACACCATCATCCTCTATATCCAGGCCACGGACGAGGACGAGCGGGAGCTGATCGAACGCGCCGAGGCCAACCCCAAGCCGCTGTACTACCGCGAGGCCTTCCTCGACCAGCAGCTGGCCGAATACATGCGCATCGAGGAACTGGAGTACGTCGCCCAGATCGACCCCAATGCCTTCGTGCGCTGGGTCTTCTCGCGCCTGTTCCGGGCGCGGCTGCCGCGCTACGAGCAGATCGCCGAAACCTGGGGCTATACCGTCAGCACCACCGAGGTGGCCCGGGTGCGCAACGCGGCCGACTTTGACGAGCTGGTCTGCATGGCCCTGGAACGCGAGAGGCGACTGTAATGCCCCTGGTTGCACATTCCGGACTCCCCACCTTCGAACGCCTGCGCAGCGAGGGCGAATCCGTTCTGCCGAACGATTTCGCCCGCCAGCAGGAGATTCGCGCGCTGCACATCGGGCTGCTGAACATGATGCCGGATGCCGCGCTGGCGGCCACCGAGCGTCAGTTCTTTCGCCTGATCGGCGAGAGCAACCAGATCGCGCAGTTCTACATCCATCCGTTCACGTTGCCGCAGCTCAAGCGCGGCCGGAAGGGGCGCGAGCACGTCGAGAACTACTACGAGGATTTCGAGCAGCTCAAGGAAGAAGGCCTGGACGCGCTGATCATCACCGGGGCCAATGTGACCCAGCCCGATCTGGCCCTGGAGCCGTTCTGGGAGCCGCTCGCCGAGGTCGTGGACTGGGCCTGGGACAACGTGACCTCCACGCTCTGCTCCTGTCTGGCGACCCATGCGGTGCTGCAGTCGCACTACGGCGAGCACCGCCAGCACATGGGCGAGAAGCTCTGGGGGGTGTTCCCGCACCGGGTGGTCGACCGCAGACACCCGCTGGTGACCGGGGTGAACACCCGCTTCGACGTACCGCATTCGCGCTACAACAAGGTCACCCGCGATCAGTTCGAGCACCACGGGCTGCGCGTTCTGGTCGAGAGCGAAGAAGCCGGCATCCACCTGGGCGCCTCGCCGGACGGCTTCCGCATGGTCTTCTTTCAGGGCCACCCGGAGTACGACTCGATCAGCCTGCTCAAGGAATACAAGCGCGAAGTGGTGCGCTACATCGAGGGCGACCGCAAGGCCTATCCGCCACTGCCGGAGAACTACCTGATGCCGCAGGCGGCCGCGATCCTCGATGAACACCGCGAGCACGTGGAGGCGGCGCTGGAACACTGCACCGAGATCCCGGCCCTGCCCGAGGCCCTGCTGCTGGACCGCCTGGACAACACCTGGCACGACACCGCGCTGGCGGTCATCAACAACTGGCTGGGCAATGTCTACCAGCTGACCAACCTCGACCGCCGCAAGCCCTTCCGCGACAGCGTCGACCCCGACGACCCGCTGGCCGGGCGGCGGTAGAACGTCACGCCGGAACCCGACCCCGGTCATTGCGAGGCGCCGCAGGCGCCGTGGCAATCTTTTCTGCGGAGGCACCCGAGCCGAACGCCCTGTCGGTGTCCGGAGGTTGCCACGGCGCCTGCGGCGCCTCGCAATGACGGGCGACACAACGGAAGGACTGCATGACCGAGACCGATCGCGCGAAACGCCGGCGTCCCCTCGTCAGCCTGTACGAGACTATCGCCGGGGACGAGGATGCCCGTGCCTGCAAGGACATCCCCGAGGGGGCCTGCCGCGCGCAGCCACGCAATTTCGTCGTCCATCTGGTCGCCAACACGCTGTCCAAGATCGGCGACGAGCTGGCCTCCGCGCGCCTGGTCCTGGCATGGCTGCTGAGCGCGCTGGGGGCACCGGCCACGTTTGCCGGCTTCCTGGTCCCCATCCGCGAATCGGGCTCCCTGCTGCCACAGCTGTTCGTGGCCGCCTCGATCCGCCGCCGCGCCATCCGCAAGGGGTTCTGGGTGCTGGGCAGCGCGCTCTCCGGTATCGCGGTCGCGGGCATGGCCATCACCGCCCTGACCCTGGAAGGAGCAGCCGCGGGTTGGGCGATCATCGCGCTGCTGATCGTGTTTGCCCTGTCGCGCGGGATCAACTCGGTGGCATCCAAGGACGTGCTCGGCAAGACCATCGCCAAACAGCGCCGCGGCACGGTGATGGGCTACGCCGCCTCGGCGGCCGGCTTCTTCACCCTGGCCCTGGGCGGGTACCTGACACTGGCCAGCCTGGACGATGCCGGTGTCGGCCTGTTCGTGGCCCTGCTGGCGGCCTCGGCCGGCGCCTGGTGGATCGCGGCGGCGGTGTTCGCCCGCCTGCACGAGGATCCGGGTGCCACCGAAGGGGGCGTCAACGGGTTCGGCGAGGCCCTGCGCTCGCTGCGCCTGCTGTGGAGCGATCGTGCCTTTGGTCACTTCGTGCTGACCCGGGCGCTGCTGATGAGCACCGCGCTGGCGCTGCCGTTCTACGTGCTGCTGGCCGAGGATGCGACCGAGGGGGCGCTGGCGACCCTGGGCCTGCTGATCCTCGCCAGCGGTCTCGCCTCCGCACTCAGTGCCCCGGTGTGGGGCCGGATGTCCGACCGTTCCGCCCGCGGGGTACTGGTGGTCGCCGGACTGCTGGCGACGCTGCTGGGCTTCGTCGTCGCCCTGGGGAGCTGGTTCGCCCCGGCCGCCTCCGGCCTGCTGGACATGGGCTGGGTGCATGCGGTGCTGTTCTTCCTGCTGGGCATCAGCCACGCGGGCGTGCGTCTGGGGCGCAAGACCTATCTGGTCGACATGGCCACGCAGGAGACCCGCGCGGCCTTCACCGCGGTCAGCAACACCGTCATCGGCGTGCTGCTGCTGGTCGGGGGCCTGTTCGGCCTGGTGGCCCAGCTGGCCGGCACCGAATTCGCCATCTTCGTACTGGCGCTGATGAGTCTGGCCGGGGCCCTGAGCGCCTGGCGCATGAAGGAGGTCTGAACATGGCCCTGATCACCCTGCGCGACATCCACCTGGCCTATGGCATGGCCTCGCTGCTGGACGGCGCCGGCCTGAGCCTGGAACCCGGCGAGCGGGTGGCGATCGCCGGGCGCAATGGCGAGGGCAAGTCGACCCTGCTGCGCATCCTCGCCGGCGAGGTGGAGCCGGATGCCGGCGATATCACCCGCCGCGACGGGCTGACCGTCGCGTGGCTGACCCAGGAGCTGCCGCCGGGCATCGAGGGGAGCGTGTTCGACGTGGTCGCCGAAGGCCTGGGCGAGTCCGGGCGGCTGCTGGAACGCTTTCACCACCTGAGCCAGGCGGCCGCCAGCGGCGACGCCGAGGCCCTGGAGAAGATGGGGCCGGTACAGGCACAGCTGGACGCGATCGACGGCTGGAGCTTGCAGAACCGGGTCGAAACCACCCTGTCGCGGCTGGAGCTGGACCCCGAGGCCGAGTTCGCCACCCTCTCCGGCGGGCTCCGGCGCCGTGTGTGGCTGGCCCGCGAACTGGTGCGCGATCCCGACATCCTGCTGCTGGACGAGCCCACCAACCACCTGGACGTGGCCGCGATCCGCTGGCTGGAGGGCTTTCTGACCGGCAGCCGCATGACCGTGGTGTTCATCAGCCACGACCGCCAGTTCATGGAGAACGTGGCCACCCGCATCCTCGAGCTGGACCGTGGCCAACTGCACGAACACCCGCCGTCCATCGCCGCGTTCCGCGAGCGCCAGGCCGAGCGGCTGGAGGTCGAAGCCCGCCAGCAGGCGGAGTTCGACCGCAAGCTGGCGCAGGAGGAGGCCTGGATCCGCCAGGGCATCAAGGCCCGGCGTACGCGCAACGAGGGCCGCGTGCGCGCATTGCAGCAGCTGCGTCAGAAACGCGCCGAACGTCGCGAACGCGCGGGGCAGGTGCGCATGCAGCTGAGCCCGGAACAGCGCTCCGGCAAGCGGGTGATCGAGGCCGAACACGCCAGTTTCGGCCACGCCGGCAAGCCGGTGCTGCACGACGTGAACCTGCTGCTGCAGCGCGGCGACACCCTGGGCGTGATCGGCCCCAACGGCGCCGGGAAAACCACCCTGCTGCGCGGCCTGCTGGGCGATCTGCCGCCGCTGGCCGGGACGGTCAAGCTGGGCACCCAGCTGACCATCGCCTACTTCGACCAGACCCGCGCCCACCTGGACGAACAGACCACCGTGCAGGATGCCGTGGGCGAGGGCCGCGAACAGGTGACGGTCAACGGCGAGACGCGCCATGTGCTGAGCTATCTGGGCGATTTCCTGTTCCCGCCGGCGCGCGCCCGCCAGCCCGTCTCCGCGCTGTCCGGCGGCGAACGCAACCGCCTGTTGCTGGCGAAGCTGTTCCTGCGTCCGGCCAACCTGCTGGTGCTCGACGAACCCACCAACGATCTCGACGTGGAGACCCTGGAGCTGCTGGAGTCGCTGCTGATCGAATACAAGGGCAGCGCCATCGTGGTCACCCACGACCGCGCATTTCTCGACAACGTGGCCACCAGCACCCTGGTGGTCCCCGGCGATGGCAGCATCGAGGAGTTCGTCGGCGGCTGGTCGGATCTGCCCGAGCGCGTGACCCGGCGCCTGATCGAGGGGGACCCGGCGCCGGACTCCGGGGCCGCCGCGGACGCGGCATCCCGGGCCACAACCCGGACCGCCCCGGCGCCGGAGCCCGCCGTCGCGGCCTCGGGCTCGGGCTCGGGCTCGGGCTCGGGCTCGGGCAAGCTCTCCTACAAGGATGCCCGCGAACTGGAGGCCCTGCCGGGCCGCATCGAGGCGCTGGAGACGGAGCAGGACTCGATCAACCAGGCCCTCTGCGACCCCGAAACTCAGCGGGACGGCGAGCGCGTGCGCGAACTGCAGGCGCGCCTGGCCGAAGTGGAACAGGAGCTGGAAGAAGCCTACCAGCGCTGGGAAGAACTGGAATCCTGAAGCTCTCGCCCGCGTCTCTCCCGGTGAAGCCCGGCCGGACCACCTGCCTTTTCGCGGCTCCGGGAGCGATGCCCCCCCACGAAACACTCAACTCCGGGGCATCTTTGCCGTAACAGCAGGAGAAACGACACGACCCGCGGGTCACCCTTTTCGTGTACGCCCGTACGCGGTGGTAGCAAGCGCCCGCAGAGGCGCCGGCGGAGGAGCAACTCATGCTGGACAAGTTTTCGATCCGCGGACTGCTGACGGCCGGCTTCGGCCTGGTGGTCCTGATCCTCGTCATCAACTCGGTCATGGCCCTGCATGCGCTGCAGACCGGCGCCCGGGACGTACAGAACCTGACCGGAGAAGACTACCCGGCCGTCGCCCGGGTCAACGAAGTCCAGCAGCGGCTGCAGGAAAGCGCGGCCTTCCTGGGCTTCTACCTGATGAGCGACGAGCAGGGCCACCATGACGCCTGGCTGGAATCCATGGACGCCCTGCAGACCGCGGCACGGGAGCTCAACAACGACCCGGTGGTGGCGGCCGACCGCGACATGGCCCGCTCGGCCGAAGCGGTCCGCGAACACGTCGACCGCTTCCACGGCCACGTCGACCGTCTGACCGAACTGGCCACCGACGACGCCGCCAACATGCCCGCGCTGGACATCGCCAACCAGCGGGCCAATCCCGCCACCCGCGCCATGGCGCAGCAGGCGTCCACGATGATCGACGCCGAGACCAACCTGCCGGAGTTCCAGCGTTCCCTGGAACGTCTGCAGCAGTTCCATAACCTGCGCATGAGCGCACTGCAGGTCACCTCGAACCTGCGCGGCTTCCTTGCCTTCCGCGACGACGCCTTCGTCCAGAACGTGAATCTCTATCGCGGGCAGCTGGAAAGCATCGTGGAGGATCTCGAAGGGCAATCCGCCACCCTGGACTTCGAACAGGAAATCGCGCTGGAAGATTTCGCCGGATCACTGGAAACCCTGCGGGGTGCGCTGGACGACATCTTCGAGGTCCACGGCTCGCCCGAGGCATTCCAGGATGCCGACATGATCCGCACCGAAATCGGCCCGCTGCTGATGGAAGCCCGCGGGGAACTGGATGGGCTCAGCGAGGCCATCACCCGGCGTGCGGAGACCCGGGCCGGTGAACTGACCACCACCATGCGCAACACCCAGGTGGCGCAGATGGTGCTGGCCATCGCGGGCATCATCCTCGGACTGGCCGGCGCGGCCACCATCATCATCACCATCCGCCGGGCCATGAACCGCTCGTCCACCGCGCTGGAGGAGATCGCCGACGGCGACGGCGACCTGACCCGCCGGCTGGAAGAGCACGGACTGAAGGAGACTGCCGCGCTGGGGCGCGCCTTCAACCGCTTCACCGACAAGATCGCCAGTGCCGTGGGCAAGGCCCGTGGCAGCACCGAGACCCTGCGTCAGGCCACCGACAACCTGAACCAGGAGGCCTACGGGGCGCGCGAGGCGGTTTCGCGCCAGCGCGACGAGACCGAACGCGTGGCCACCGCCATCAACGAGCTGCAGAGCAGCGCCGAGGAGATCGCCCGCAACACCGACGCCACCTCGCAGTCGGGCCAGGAGGCCGGTAACGCCGTACACCAGGGCATGGAGGTCATGGAACGCAACGTGGCCTCGATGTCCTCCCTGCTGGGCACCGTGGAACAGGCCGCCGACACGGTCTCGAACCTGGGCGAGGATTCGCGCCAGATCGGCACCATCCTCGAAGTGATCCGCGGAGTGGCCGAGCAGACCAACCTGCTGGCGCTGAACGCCGCGATCGAGGCGGCCCGCGCCGGCGAACATGGCCGCGGCTTCGCGGTGGTCGCCGACGAGGTGCGCAAGCTCGCCACCCGTACCCAGGAGTCCACCGACGAGATCGAGGGCATGATCTCGCGGCTGCAGAGCGCCACCAATAACGCGGTCTCGGTGATGAAGAAGGGCCAGGAAGAGGCCGAGACCACCATGGAGCACACCGCCGAAGTGAACGGCGCGCTGCAGCAGATCCGCCAGTCGGTGGACAACATCTCGGAGATGACGGATCAGATCGCCGTCGCGGCGCGCGAGCAGACCACGGTGGTCGAGGACATCAACCGCACCATCGTGCAGATCTCCGACGGCGCCGACCAGTCCGCCGAGACCGCCGACCGCGTCAGCGCGGCCTCCGACGAGCTCAAGCAGGTGGAAAGCGAGATCCAGCGCGCCCTGGCGCAGTTCCGTCTCTGAACGCCGGCCCCGGGGTAGCCGGGTCCGCCGCCGGGGCTGCCCGCGCGGACCCGAAACCGCTGCCCCGGGCGGTGCATTGTTCCCCGTCACGCCCCCGTGGCAGTCTTGTTCGATGCTGAACCTGCGACGCCCGGCACCCCCGACGGATCCCGCGGCCGATCGCGAACGCTTCCGGCGCGCGCTGCTGTGGCCCTTCGTCGGGGTGATGACCCTGGTCCTGATCCACGCCCTGCAGGAACTGCTGGGCGCGGATTTCTCGCGTCTGGGCATCCTGCCGCGCGACGGCGTCGGCGCGCTGGGGATCTTCACCTCGCCCCTGATCCACGGATCCTGGGGGCACCTGATGGCCAACGCCCCCACCCTGTGGGTGCTGGGCATCCTCACGCTCTACGGCTTCCCGCAGGCCACGCGCACCGCGGTCCCGCTGATCTGGATCATGGGCGGGCTGGGGGTCTGGCTGTTCGCCCGCGAGGGCCTGCACATCGGCGCCAGCGGCCTGACCCACGGCCTGATGTTCTTTGCCGTGGTCATCGGCATCCGCCGCCGCGATGCGCTGTCCATCGCGCTGACGATCATCGTGCTGTTCCTCTACGGCAGCATGTTCTGGGGGGTGTTCCCGACCACCCCCGGGGTGTCGTTCGAGGCGCACCTGTTCGGCGGCACCGTGGGCGCGGTCTGCGGCTGGTTCCTGTACCGCCGCGACCCCTTCCCGGTGGCGCAGCGCTACGCCTGGGAAGAAGACCCCGACGACCCCACCGACGCGGAGACCCTGCGCAAGATCGAGCAGGGCCGCCTGGACGAGATCGAACCGCCCCGTCCCCGCGACGAGCACGGCCCCGACGACCCGCCCGACCGTCGGGATTAATCCCCGAAGGTCACCCGCAGACCCGCGCGCAGGGTCAGCCCCGGGGCGGGTTCGTAATGCCGTCCGAAGTTGGCGTTGATGCGAACGTTGTCGATGTTGTCGGCATCCAGCAGATTGTCCGCGCCAACGAAGGTCTCGATGTTCGCGCCGTTGCGCGTCCACTCGCGCCCGGCCCGCAGGTTGACCGTGGTCTGCGAGCCGACACGCTCGTCGTTGGCGTCGTCGGCGTAACGCGCCCCGGCGTGCAGCGCATCCGCGGTGACGAACCAGGGACCCTCGCGCCAGTCGGCCTCCAGGAACAGCTGTTCGCGCGGCAGTCCGGGCAGCCGATTGCCGTCGTGGCGCACGCCGTCGACGTCTTCGTATTTTCGAAAGCGGAAATGATTGAGGGTGAAGGCGCTGCTCAGGGTCCATTGCGGCGTCGCCTGCCAGTCCAGCGCCAGCTCCAGCCCGTCGCGCGCGGTGCGACCGGCATTGGTGTAGAAGTCCCGGTCCCCCTCGCCCTCGATCTGGAAGGGCGTGATCTCGTCGCGCACCCGCGTGCTCCAGAGCACCGCCTCCCAGCCGAACGCACCCTGTTCCCCGCGCCAGCCCAGTTCCAGGCTGCGAGCCTTCTGCGGCTCGAGGTCCGGGTTGAAGCCGCCTCCGCCCCCGGGATTGGCAAATTCCGTGAAGGTCGGGGTCTCGAAATTGGTGGCCACGTTCACCCACGCCCGCTGTCCCGGGCGGAAATGCCACACCAGCCCGGCCATCAGGCTCTCCTCGCGGAAGGTGCGGCCATCGGAACGATCCGGCTCGCCGACGCCCTCGGAAAAGTCATCATCGATGCTGAAACGAATACGATCGTGGCGCGCCCCCAGCACCAGGTTCCAGTCCTCGCCGAGCAGGGTGTCGGTATGCAGGAAGGCGCCACGCGTACGGGCACGTTCGGTCTGTTCCAGGGCAAGGTTGGTGACGGGATCATTCGGGTCCGCGGAACAACCGGGAGCCTCGTCATCTTCCTCGGGATCACGGTCGAACAGCTGTCCGGCGGAACAGCGTCGCGTCCGCTCGTCGCGCTGTTCCTCCAGATCCACGCCCGCCAGCCAGCGCGTCGGCCCGAGATCGCCCTCCAGCTGGGCATTCAGCCCGTAGAAGTCCCGCTCGTAGGCCACCCGGCTCGACCCCGGGAACGGCAGCTGCTGGGCGTAGTCGCGCTGCGTCCAGAATCCCCCGACGCGCAGCTCGGCGTCCCCCACCGGCTGTTCCCAGCGTAGCCCGGCGGTCAACTGTTCGGCCTCCTGGGTCGCATCCAGCAACTCGGCGTTCGGGGCGGCCTGGCGCCGGTTCGCGCGCAGCTCGTCGCGGGTCAGCCCGCCCGGGTCGTCTGTGCGCGGGGCGTCCAGGTAGCGCAGGTGGGCACGCAGCGTGCCGTCGCCCAGTTCGCTTGCCGTATGCAGGCGCAGATAGCGCTTTTCCGCCCGCGACTGGTCCCGATAACCATCCATGCGGAAATCGTGCGCGGTCAGCGAGTAGCGGTGTTCGCCGAGATCCGCCTCGCTGGTCGCCTCCAGCCGGCGGAAACCGTGCGAGCCCGCCAGCACCCCGCCGCCATGCCCGCGGGGCTCGCTGCCGTCGCGGGTGCGGATCGAGATCACCCCGCCCGAGGCATTGCCGTACAGCGCCGCGCTGGGCCCGCGCAGCACCTCGATGTCGCGGATGTTCAGCAGGTCGATCGCATCCACCTGCGACTGCCCGTCCGGCGTGGTCTCGGGGATCCCGTCCTGCAGGATGCGCAACCCGCGCACGCCGAACGGCGCCCGCGAGCCGAAACCGCGGATGGAGATGCGCACATCCTGCGCGAAGTTGTGGCGGTTCTGCGCGAACACCCCCGGAACGCGATTCAGGGCCTCGTCCAGCTGCAGCCCCTGGCGCCCCTCGGTGGCCTGACGCCCGTCCACCCGGGTGACCGAGGCCGGCAGCTCCGCCAGCGGTGTCGTCAGCCGCGGCGCCGTCACCTCCACCGGATCCAGTACCGGCACATCGTCGCCGGCCGCGGCCGCCGGGACCGCCAGACCGGACACACCCAGGGCCGGCAACATCAGAAAAAACAAACGCGCCATCGGGCCGGCCCCCATGACTTCGGCGAGGCCCCGCACCGTGCTCTCCGTCATCGCCGCGCCTCCAGAATCACGCGTCAGCCACACCGACCCGGAACGCCTCTCACGGAGCAGGACATTCCCCGCTGCGCTCACTCTTTGCGCAGGTGCTCGTTGACGAAGCGGGTCACGCGGACCATGGCATCGCGCGCGGCCAGGTCATCGGCAAAGGTGCGGTTGTCGCCGTTGCGGAAGTCGAAGCCGCGACCCACGCCCGGGTACTCGATCCACGTGACGTCGCCACCACGATCCTTGAGCCCGTCGGCAGCCATCTTTGCGGTCCGGTGGCGCTGGTACTGCTCCTCGTCGCCGATCAGGATCATCACCGGGATCTCCAGCTGATTGAATTCGCTGGCATAACGATACACCTGGTGGGGTTCGCCCAGGTTGGGGTCCTGCACATGCGGGTAATAGCCCGCCCAGCAGGCCACGTCGTCCACCTGGCGTTCATGGGTCACCGCGACCTTGAGGGTCTTGTACCCGCCCCGGGTGATCGACACCAGGCAGGCGCGGTCGCCGAGGATGTCTTCCCGCGCGAGCAGCTCGTCCAGACCGCGGTCCAGATCCCCTTCCAGTTCGTAGTCGTGATCCAGCGGGTGGGTCTCGATGAAACGACCGGTATAGAGGTCCGGCGCCAGCACCACGAATCCGCGTGCGGCGAGGCGTTTCACGTGCAGCTCGGCCAGATGGTCCAGCCCGCGCCGCCCGTGCGACCACAGGATGGCCGGATAGTCCTCGCCGTCGGCCGGGCGCGCGACCATCGCCGGAACGATCACGTCGTCACGCTCGTATTCCAGGCGTTCGACCTCGACCTCGTGGTTCTCGATGTCGGGATTCAGCTGGCCTTCCTGCCACCAGCCATCGTCCCACCACCACTGGCCGTCGCCGGTCTGCGCCTCGTCGGCCGCAAGCGGCCCCGCCATCATGCCGGCCAGAAACGCGCCCGCGATACCCCGTACCATCGCTCCCTTCATGCTCTTCCCCCGCTGGTTGCAGCTCATGGTTCACTTTGCATCGAAAGATAGACGCAACGGACCGCCTTCGCCGTCCATGACGCCCGACCCTTGCGCCCGGGCCCGGTATCCGCTAGTATCCGCGATCTTTCGTCCCGACCCGAACATCTGGAGTAGCCCCGATGTCCCGAGTATGTCAGGTGACGGGCAAGCGCCCGGCTACCGGTAACAATGTCTCGCATTCCCAGCGGAAGACGCGGCGTCGCTTCCTGCCGAACCTGCACACCCATCGTTTCTGGGTGGAAAGCGAAAAGCGGTTCGTGAAGCTGCGCCTGAGCAGCAAGGGCATGCGCATCATCGACAAGCGCGGCATCGAGGCAGTCCTGGCCGACTGCCGGGCCCGCGGCGAAAAGGTCTAAGGAGGCAGCACGATGGCAGCCAAGAACCAGGGGCGCGAAAAGATCCGGCTGGTCTCCAGCGCCGGCACGGGTCACTTCTACACCACGTCCAAGAACAAGCGGAACATGCCCGAAAAGATGGAGATCAAGAAGTTCGATCCCGTCATCCGCCAGCACGTGATGTACAAGGAAGCCAAGATCAAGTAAGCGCGGCCCGTCGCGCGCGCATGAAAAAAGCCCGGCCATGCCGGGCTTTTTTGTGGCCGGACTTCGGCCGGGGCGGTGTCAGCTGCCGTCGCCCTGCGCCTCCACCACGTCTTCGGCCCAGCGGGTCATCAGCTTGCCCCAGCGATGGGCCGTGGCCGGATCCAGTTCGATCTTGGTGTAGCGTTCGCCATCGCGGATAATGACCCGCAACAGGGGCATCCCGGAGTCGTGCAGGATCTGGCGCAGCTCCACGATCTCCCCGAACGGCGCGTTGATGGAATCCATGTCGCGTTTCCTCTTGTTGCGGCCCGTGTCCCGCAGGAAGGACCGATCCACATCGTTTGCAGACAATAAGCATGCAGCCAATATTTGTCGGACGGCAACCCATTTTCGATGGCGAGGAACGCATCATCGGGTTCGAACTGTTGTTCCGGGCCGGGGCCAACGCCAGCGAGGCAAACGTGGTGGACGGAGATCTGGCGACCTCCGACCTGCTGCACAGCGCCTTCATCGACATTGGCATGAAGAACCTTGTCGGGGACCATCTGGCCTTCGTCAATCTGCCGCGCGGATTTCTGGATCACGAGGTCCTGCTCAGCCTGCCGCCCGAACAGGTAGTGCTCGAGATCCTCGAGGACATCGTGGTGGACGACGAGGTGATCGCCGCGGTTCGCCGCCTGAAAGAACTCGGCTTTCGCATCGCCCTGGACGACTACCAGTTCCGCGAACAGGATTCGCCGCTGATCGAGCTGGCGGATATCGTGAAACTCGACCTGCTCGCCTTCGACGGTCCCGGCCTGCGCGCGGAGCTCGAGCGCCTGCGGCCGTTCGACGTGGAGCTGCTCGCCGAGAAGGTCGAGGATGCAGCCACCTACGAGACCTGCCGGGAACTCGGCTTCGTGTATTACCAGGGCTTTTTCCTGTCCTACCCCAACGTGGTGGAGGGCCAGCGCCTGGAGCAGCTGGAAGTCGGCCTGCTGCAACTGATCGAGAAACTGCAGGACCCGGAGATGTCGGCCGAGCAGCTGGCTGTGCAGATCAATGCCCACCCCGACCTGGCCATCCATGTGCTGCGCCAGGCCAACAGCCCGCTGCTGCGTCACCGCCGTCCGATCGAGACCCTGCGCGAGGCGATCATGCTGCTGGGGACCGACCGCGTACGCTCACTGGCGATGGTTGCCGCCCTGCGCACCAGCACCCCGCAGCGCCAGGGCCTGGAGCAGGTCATGATCCGGGCGCGCATGGCCGCACTGCTGGCCGCGCCCTCGGGCGTACCGAACGAGTCCGAGCGCTACTTCACCCTCGGCCTGCTGTCGGGGCTGGACCGGGTGCTGGGCATTCCGCTGCACCGGGTGCTCGGCGAACTCAACCTGAGCCCGGCGATGGAGGACGCTCTACTGGAGCAAAGCGGCGAGCTGGGCGCCGTACCCCGGATCATCGAGACCTTCGAGGACCCGGACCGGCGGTTCCCGTTCGAGGTTTCACCGGTGTCGCCCCAGGTCGCCGGGCGACTGTACATGGAAGCGGTACGCTGGACGGAGAGCATGCTGGTGGAGATGCAGGGAGCGAGCAGCACATGACCATTGATCTGGATACACGCCTGGTACCGGCGGATACCGCATCCGCAGAGCCCGCAGGCCTGAGCCTGCGGCCCGCGAACGATCCGGGTATCCGCTGCGCGGGAGCGAACGGCACGACCCTGGCGATCGACCCGGGGCTGGCCTCGCTGGATCCCGCCCCACCGGAGGAGCGCTGGTTCGCCGGGGCGGCGAGCAATGCCCCGTCCGGAGAAGGGGGCCTTTACCGGAGGGTCTGCGGCGACGTCCTGTTCATTGCGCGTGAAGGCCCCGACGACGACCTGCGCGAACGCACCCGGGACGTATACCGGGACCTGGTCGCGGCCTGCCGCGAGGCGGGTTATCCGTACCTGCTGCGCATGTGGAACTTCTTCGGCCGCATCCACGAGCCGGAGAAGGGGCTCGAACGCTATCAGGCCTTCTGCACCGGGCGCGCCGAGGCCCTGGAGGCCCTGGAGATCCCCCTGGGCGGCATGCCCGCCGCCACCGCGATCGGGTCCGACCACGCCGGCCTGTTCGTGCATGCGATCGCCGCGCGCGAACCCGGAACCCCGGTGGAGAACCCGCGCCAGGTCAGCGCGTACCACTATCCCCAACGCTACAGTCCGAAGAGCCCCAGCTTTGCCCGTGCCACCCGCATCGAGACGCCGCGCGGCCCGATGCTGCTGATCTCCGGCACCGCCAGCATCACCGGGCACGAGAGCCGGCATCCGGGTGATATCGCCGCGCAGACCCGCGAGACCCTGGCCAACCTGGACACCCTGCACGCCGAGGGCGGCGCCGATCTGCCCGGTCTGCGCTGGCTGCGGGTCTATCTGCGCCACCCGGAACATCGCGACACCGTGGAGGCGATCCTGCGCGAGCACTACGGTGCCCGCACCCCGCCGGTGCAATGGGTACGCGGCGATGTCTGCCGCCAGGAGCTGCTGATCGAGGTCGAGGGCGTGCATGCCTGAGCTGCCGGAGGTGGAGACCACCCGGCGCGGCCTCGAACCCCTGCTTCGCGAACGGCGCATCCTGCAACTCGAAGTTCGCGACGCGCGCCTGCGCTGGCCGGTCCCGGCGGATCTCCCGGCGCGGATCGCCGGCGCCACCGTGCGCGGCCTGCGGCGGCGGGCCAAATACCTGCTGCTGGATACCGATGCCACCGGGCTGCTGCTGCATCTGGGGATGTCCGGCAGCCTGCGCCACTGTACGCCGGACACGCCGCTACGGCGTCACGATCACCTGAGTCTGGTCCTCGACAGCGGCAGCGAGATCCGTCTGCATGATCCGCGGCGCTTCGGCTGCTGCCTGCCACTCGACCCCGCGCCGGACGGCGGCCCCGCCACCCATCCGCTGCTGGAGGGTCTGGGGCCGGAACCGCTGGAGGCGGACATGGACGGCGACTACCTGTTCCGGCGCAGCCGCGGCCGCCGCGGCCCGGTCAAGGCCTTTCTGATGGATCAGGCCACGGTGGTCGGCGTTGGCAACATCTACGCCACCGAGGCACTGTTTCTGGCGGGTGTGCGCCCCGGCCGCGCGGCCGGCCGCGTGACCCGCGCGGAATACCAGCGCCTGGCCGAACACGTAAAGGCCGTACTCGCCGCTGCCATCGAGCGTGGCGGCACGACCCTGCGCGATTTCCTGCGCGAGGATGGCAGCCACGGCTATTTCCGTCAGGAGCTGCAGGTCTACGGCCGCGCCGGGGAGCCCTGCCGGGTCTGCGGCACGCCGATCCGCACCCGCAGCGTGGGCCAGCGGGCCAGCGCCTACTGCCCGAGCTGCCAGCGCTGACCCGGCTCAGCGGCTCAGCGGCCGAAGACGCGCGCCTCGCCCTCGCCGCGCGGATCCGAAGCCGCCTCCAGCCGTCCGGCCTCGCGCTCCCACAGCACCGCCTGCATGTCGCCGAACGGGCGCACCTGCGGGGTCAGGCGATGGCCGCGCTGCACCAGCTTGCCGCGCAGCTCGGTGTCGAAGGCCCCGGTCTCGAATTCGACCCGGTCGGGCAGGTACTGGTGGTGCCAGCGCGGGGCCTCCACCACCTCGTCGATCGACTGACCGTCGACCACACCGAGGATGCCGTGCAGCACCATGGTGATGATGCGGCTGCCCCCGGGCGTGCCGAGGATGGCCACGCGATCGCCGGTGTCCACGAAGGTGGGGCTCATGGATGACAGCGGCCGCCGCTGCGGGGCGATGGCATTGGCCTCGAAGCCGATCAGGCCGTAGGCGTTGGGCTCGCCCGGCTTGGCGGAGAAGTCGTCCATCTCGTTGTTCAACAGGACGCCGGTGCCCGGGACCACATAGCCGGAGCCGAACGGGTAATTCAGTGTCAGGGTCGCGGCCACGCGGTTGCCATCGGCATCCATCACCGAGAAATGCGTGGTCTGCGGGCTCTCCGCCGCGCCATCGGCCCCGGGACGGTTCTCCGGCTCCACCACCGGTGGCAGGCCTTCGCTGGGCGTCGCCTGGTCGGGGTGGATGCCGGCGCGCAGGCCGGCGGCATAGTCACGTGACAGCAGCCGCTGCAGCGGCATGTCGACATGATCCGGATCGCCCAGGTACTCGGCGCGGTCACGGTAGGCCCGGCGCATCGCCTCCAGGATCAGATGGATGCGGGCGTCCTCCTCCATCGCGTCCAGATCGTGGAAGGACAGGATGTTGAGGATCTGGCCGATGGCCACACCCCCGGAGGACGGCGGCGCGGCGGTCACGATCTCGGCGCCGTTCCACTCCAGGCGCACCGGGTCGCGCTCCACGACCTCGTAGCCCGCGAGGTCCTCGGTGCTCCAGATCCCTCCGGCCTCGCGCACGCCCTCCACCAGGGTCTGCGCCAGCTCGCCGGTGTAAAAGCCGTCACGGCCCTCGTCCGCTAGGCGCCGCAGGGTGTCGGCCAGATCGGGCTGCACCAGCTCCGTGCCGGCCTCCGGCGGCCCGCCACCGCGCAGGAAGATCGTCCCGGCATCGGCGCCGTCGCGCAGCGCCTGGTGCCGGAACTCGACCATCTGCTGATAACGCGGCCCGACGGTCACGCCTTCCTCCGCCAGGTGGATCGCCGGGGCCAGGCTGCGCTCCAGCGACAGTGCACCGTATTCCGTCGCCAGATGATCCATGCCCGCCGGCATCCCGGGGATGCCGGCCGCCAGCACCCCGTCCAGCGACAGCCCGTCGATGACCTCGCCGTCCTCGTCCAGGTACATGTCGCGATCGGCCGCGGCGGGCGCGGTCTCGCGCGCATCCAGCATCAGCGTGCGGTCGCTGTGCGCCTCGTGCAGCAGAAAGAAGCCCCCGCCGCCGAGCCCGGAGCCGTAGGGCTCCGCCACGCCCAGCGCCGCAGTGATCGCCACCGCTGCGTCGAACGCATTGCCGCCGTCAGCGAGGATCGCCTCGCCGGCCGCGGTGGCCTCGGGGTGGGCGGTGGCGACGGCGTGTTCGCCGGGCGTGTCCGCGGGCCCGGCAACGACCGGGGCAGCCAGCGGGGCCGCAAGCAGCCCGAACAGCGTGACGGACAGGAGGTGGCGGCGCATGACGGGCGCCCCGGCTACTTCGCCGCCATCAGGGCTTCGTATTTCGTCATCAGCTGCTCGCGGGTCTCCTTGTGATCCGGATCCAGGGGGATGCAGTCCACCGGGCAGACCTGCTGGCACTGCGGCTCGTCGTAATGCCCCACGCACTCGGTGCACAGGTTGGGATCGATCTCGTAGATCTCGTCGCCCGGGTAGATGGCCTCGTTCGGGCACTCGGGTTCGCAGACGTCACAATTGATGCATTCGTCGGTGATCATCAGGGCCATGGCTTTTCCTCCTCGGGCCAGGAAGGGGTGCGAGCGGTCAGTCGGCCACCCCGGGATCCCGGGCCAGCATGCGCGCCACCCCGGGGCTCACGAATTTTGAGACATCGCCGCCCAGGCGCGCGATTTCCCGTACCAGACTGGACGAGACAAAGCTGTATTCCTCGGCGGGTGTCAGGAACAGAGTTTCGACCTCCGGCGCCAGCTGGCGGTTCATCGCGGCCAGCTGGAATTCGTGCTCGAAGTCGGAAACCGCACGCAGGCCGCGCAGGATCACCGTGGCCTGCTGTTCGCGCACGAAATGGGCCAGCAGGGAGTCGAACCCGATCACCTCCACCCGCGGAACGTCCTTCAGCGCCTCGCGGGTCTGTTCCACGCGGGTCTCCAGCGGGAACGCCGGGCTCTTGCCGGGGTTCGCGGCCACCGCCACCACCACCCGGTCGAACAGGCAGGCGCCGCGACGCACGATGTCGGTGTGCCCGTGAGTAACGGGATCGAAGGTCCCGGGATAGATGGCGGTAATCGGCATGCGGCTCGCAGACAGTCCGGTTCGGGGGCGCCATTACACCGCAACCCGCCGCCGGAGGGAAACTCGCGGGTCGCCGGCGGGCCGACAGACGCCGGGCAAAGGGCTACACTGCGGCCCACATTCACGCCGGGCCGACCGGGAGACACGCATGACCGACGACTACCGCCCGCCGCTGGCCGACTACTGGGACGAACTGGAATCCCGTTACGGCGGCGGCTTCAACTTCCAGCAGATCAGCCGCGAGGAACTGGATCAGCTGATCGGGCACCTGCGCCAGGCCGTGAACCAGGACCCGCAGGTGACCGAGGTGGAAAAACAGAACCTCGCCCTGGTGCTCAAGCACGCCGAGGAAAGCCGCAAGCGGCGCAAGGGCTGAACACCCCGACCCCGAGGGTTCGCGTGCGAGCACGCTTGTATGTTTACTCGTGGCAGGCGAACCGGGCGCCCGAGCGCGCTCCCGCAGATGGGGCGATACAAACGGAAAGGTGGGAGCCTGCTTGCAGGCGAACGGGACAGGCTCAGCGGTCGATCAGACTGCGGATCACCTCGCCGGCTGCGGTCAGGCCGAACAGCGCCGGCAAATAGGAGATGGTGCCGTTCACCGAGCGCGGCCGCCCGCCCAGCGGCCCGTCCACCGGCCGGTGCTCGGTGCCCTTGCTCGGGTTCTCGATGGAGAACACCACCGGATAATCCAGCCGCGCATCCAGCCGGCGCAGGCGCTTGCGCATCTGCCGCGCCAGCGGGCACACCCGGGTGCCGTCCAGCGGCCCCACGCGCACCGCGCGC
This sequence comes from Thioalkalivibrio sp. ALR17-21, assembly GCF_000420185.1. Taxonomy (NCBI): domain Bacteria; kingdom Pseudomonadati; phylum Pseudomonadota; class Gammaproteobacteria; order Chromatiales; family Ectothiorhodospiraceae; genus Thioalkalivibrio; species Thioalkalivibrio sp. ALR17-21. The sequence continues at coordinate 26,246 of NZ_ATUL01000021.1, forward strand.
GGGTCGATACGGCCGCCGGCCCCCATGGCCGAGATCACCCGCACCCCGCGGGCCTGCGCGCCGGCCACCAGGGCCGCCTTGCAGGCGATGGAATCGATCGCGTCCAGCACGTAATCGGCATCCTCCGGGATCAGCTCCGCGACCGTGTCCGGGTTGAGGAATTCGCGCCGCACGGTCACCGCGATCCCCGGATCGATGTCGCGGATGCGTTCGGCCATCACGTCGGTCTTGGGATGCTGCACCGTGGAGCGCAGGGCCACCAGCTGGCGATTGAGATTGGACGGCGCGACCACATCGTGGTCGACCAGGGTCATGCGGCCGACCCCGGCACGGGCGACGGCCTCCGCGGCATAGCTGCCAACCCCGCCCAGCCCGGCAATGAAGACATGCTGGTCGCGCAGGCCGGCAGTGACATCCGCCCCCAGCAGGAGATCGGTGCGTTCGGTATAGGCGTCGTGTGGCAGTTCGTCAGTGCCGCTCATTGGTCCGGACCGTATCCAGCCGGAAAACCCGGCGTGCATTCCGGGTTGTGAGTATAGCGGTACTGACGGGGTCCGTGTTGCGCAAACGCGCCACGGCCGCGTTGACCCCGGCGATCATCGCCGGTTCGTTGCGCTCGCCGCGATGCCCGGCCAGCGGCTGGTCCGGCGCGTCGGTCTCCAGCACCAGGGCCTCCTCCGGCAGGTCGCGCACGATCCGCTGCAGGCGCCGCGCACGATCGAAGGTCACCGGCCCGCCGAACCCCAGCACGCAGCCCAGATTCACCGCCTGTCGCGCCTGCTGTTCGCTGCCGGAGAAACTGTGCAGGATGGCGGTCACGCCCGGGTACTGGCGCAGCCCCTTGAGGATCGCATCCACCGCGCGCCGGCAGTGCAGAATCACCGGCAGGTCGTGATTACGCGCGATGGCCAGCTGCGCGGTGTAGAACCGCCACTGGGTATCGAAGTCGAGCTCCGCCACGAAGCCATCAAGCCCGGTCTCGCCCACCGCCACCGCCTGTGGATCGGCATCCAGGGCGGCGTCCAGGACGTCCAGATCCGCGTCGGCGTGCTGTTCGAGAAACACCGGATGCAGGCCGCGGGCCACATACAGCCCCGGCTCGCGGCGAGCCAGGGCATCCATGTCCGCCCAGCGGTCACGGGTCACGCCGGGCAGGACCATCTGCGTGACCCCGGCGGCGCGGGCGCGATCCAGCACCGCCGGGCGGTCCGGATCGAACGGATCCAGATCGAGATGGACGTGGGTGTCGAACAGTTCCACGCCGCCGCCCCCGGGCTATGGGCTGGGGTAGGTGTAGCGGGCGTGGATGTCCTCGATGGCCTGCAGGATCTCGTCGGACAGGGCCACGTTCACCGAGTCGATGTTCTCGCGCAGCTGTTCCATGGTGGTCGCACCGATCAGGTTGCTGGTCACGAACGGCTGCCGGTTGACGAAGGCCAGCGCCAGCTGGGTCGGCGTCAGGCCATGGCTCTCGGCCAGCCGGGCGTATTCCTCGGTGGACGCCAGCGCCTGCGGGTTGCTGTAGCGCTGGAAGCGCTCGTACAGCGTCAGCCGCGCCCCCTCGGGCTTGCGCCCCTCGCGGTACTTGCCGGAGAGCATGCCGAAGGCCAGCGGGGAGTAGGCCAGCAGGCCCGCATCCTCGCGGATCGCCATCTCGGCGAGACCGGCCTCGAAGCTGCGGTTCAGCAGGCTGTAGGGGTTCTGGATGGAAACGATGCGCTCGGCCAGCCCGCGCTCGTGCTGGCGCAGCCATTCCATGAAACCCCAGGGCGTCTCGTTGGAGATGCCGATGTAGCGCACCCGCCCGCTGGCGACCACGTCCTTCAGCGCGGCGGCGGTCTCCTCGATCGGCGTGGCCCGGTCGTCCGGATCGTGGACGTAGCCCAGCTTGCCGAAGAAATTGGTCGAGCGCGCCGGCCAGTGCACCTGATAGAGGTCGATGCAGTCGGTCTGCAGGCGTTCGAGGCTGGCATCCACCGCCTGTTCGACGTGCTCGCGGGTCAGCTGCGTGCCGCCGCGCAGATAGTCCATGCCCGGCCCGGCGACCTTGGAGGCCAGCACCACGCGGTCGCGGCAGCCGCGCGAGCGCAGCCAGTTGCCGATGTAGCGCTCGGTCAGCCCCTGGGTCTCGGCCCGCGGCGGCACCGGGTACATCTCCGCCGCGTCAATCAGGTTGATGCCGCGCTCCAGCGCATAGTCCAGCTGCTCGAAGGCTTCAGCCTCGGTGTTCTGCTCGCCCCAGGTCATGGTGCCCAGGCCGATCAGGCTCACGTCGATGCCGGTGCGTCCCAGCTTGCGGTATTCCATGACCATCCCCCTGCGACGGATTCAAGTAAACAGTGTCAGCACGCCTGTATAGGCGTACAGACGGTTGGAAAAGATTTCACCGTTGGCGAAGAAGCCCACCAGCGGCACGCCCCCCAGGGCCCGCTGCACGGTGCCCAGCTCGACGTCCGCGTGCACGAACTGATGCCGTCCGCGCCCCAGACAGGACACGTAGATCGCCCCGCGGATCCCTTCCGGGCACTGCTCACGGATCTGCTGCAGCATGCGCTCCAGGTCCTCGTGCGCCGACTGGCCGTCGCGGCGCACGAACAGCACCCGTGACCCCTGCTCCAGGGTCTCGCCCACGGCCAGTAGCTCCTGGTCCATATCGACGCCGGTGATATTGCGCACGCGATAGTCCCCGGTATCCGATCCGGGGATGGGGAACCCGATCTGGATGTACCCCAGGGCCCGCTTCAGATCGCGCGAAAGCACGTCGCCGATGATCCGCCGGAACGCCGGCAGTGCCGGTTCGCCATTAAGGCGGACGATGATGTTGCGCCAGGTCTCGGTCAGTTCGTGCTGCCCGGGCAGCGGCGTGCAGCCCTGGGTGTGGCGGGCCACCAGCGGCACGTCGTCGCGCAGCACGAGGCCGGTGATGCCCGAGCTCATCACGCCATCGGCGATCTGGACCGCGTCGTCCGCGCCGGAGTTGATCCCGCCGGTCGCGAACCATGCGGTCTCTTCGCCGATACGGGTCAGGATCCCCTCGACGTCTTCCAGGCGCGGATCGGCGTTGAGAATCAGTCGCGCCGGCGTGGCCGGATCGACAAAGCCCTCAAGGGCCCGGGTCAGTTCATCGAAGGAGCGCACCGGATGCCGGATCAGGCGCACGGAGTCCGCCGGCAACTCCCCGACCATCAGGGTGACGGCGGGATCGTCGTAATACTCGTGCTCGCGGCCCATGACCGCGATCCCCATGCCGCCGACGAAGTGATCGATGGGGGCCTTCTTGCGCAGCTCGCGCAGCAGCAGCCGGGCGTTACGCGCGATCTCGTCGGAGATGCAGATGAAACCCACGCGCACGCGGCCGTCCGGGGCCGGCGACAGCTCGCCAAGCTGACCGGCGAGTTCGGCGGCCAGTGTCCGGGGCTCGTCGCCTGTGGCACTGGCACAGAGGAAAGGTTCGGTCGCGCTCATAGTCCGAGATGCTCCAGCATGCTGAGGGCCTCGTTGTCCTCGACCGGAATACCGACCTCCGCCCGCATGTCTTCGTTCCCGACAAACTCCAGACGTGCATGATGACGCTCGTCCAGCTCCTCCAGGAACCAGGCGATCTCCGAGGGATGGACCACATGTTCGCCACGCACCAGATGCCGCGCCAGCACCACGTCCTCGCGAATGTCCAGGAACAGCGGCTGCGGCAGGTCCAGCGGCAGGATATGGGTCTGCACCAGCCATTCCACCGGAGTCGGCCGCTGGCCGGCCGGCAGGCGCCGGCTGTCGATGCGGAAATGCCCGCCACCCCCGGGCTGCTTGAGCAGCTCCTCCAGCCAGTCACCGGGAAAGCCCTGGTGAACGATCAGTGAACGCCCGGTGTAGCGGGCACGGAAACGCTCCATCTGGCGGGCCAGGCGCGGGCCGAATATTCCGAACACGGCGACTCCGTTCTTTCGGGAACAGGCGAGCAATCCTATCCGAAACCGCCGGGGCATTGAAAAAGGGCGCCCCGGCTCCGTGCGATCCGGAGACAAAAAAGGGCCGCGACCCGAAGGTCGCGGCCCTGCTGCGAGCCCGGAGCCCGCGGGAGTGGCGAACATATCGCCACCGCCCGGAACCGCGATCAGCCGCGGCGCGCGAGCATGTCGTGGATGATCGGGGCGAGGATGACTTCCATCGCCTGGCTCATCTTGCCGCCCGGCACCACGAGGGTGTTGGTCCGCGACATGAAGGAGTCGGGGATCATGTTCAGCAGGTACGGGAAGTCCACGCCGAACTTCTTGGGGTCCTTGAAGCGGATCACCACCATGCTCTCGTCCGGGGTGGGGATATCCCGGGCGATGAACGGGTTGGAGGTGTCCACCGTCGGCACCCGCTGGAAGTTGATGTCGGTGCACGAGAACTGCGGGGTGATGTAGTTCACGTAGTCCGGCATGCGGCGCAGGATGGTATCCACGATCGCCTCGGCGGAATAACCGCGCTCGTCATTGTCACGGAAGATCTTCTGGATCCACTCGAGGTTCACGATCGGCACCACGCCAATGCCCAGATCCACGTACTGCGCCGCATTGACGCTCCCGTGCTGCACCAGACCGTGCAGACCCTCGTAGAACATCAGATCGGAGCCCGGCTCGATCTCCTCCCACGGGGTGAACTCACCCGGGCCGAGGTTGGTGCCGAGGCGCTGGTTGTGATGCTCGGCTTCCTCGTCGGAATGCAGGTAGTAGCGCTTCTCGCCCTGGCCGGTCTCGCCGTAGGTCTTGAACAGATCCTCGACGCGATCGAACAGATTGGCCTCGGGGCCGAAGTGCGAGAAGTGGTTGTTGCCCTCGTCGGCGGCCTTCTGCATGGCCTCCTTCATCGCCTTGCGGTCGTAGCGATGGAAGCTGTCACCCTCGATCACCACGGGGTTGATCTGCTCGCGGCGGAAGATCGACTCGAACGAGCGCTTCACGGTGGAGGTGCCGGCACCCGAAGAACCGGTGACGGCGATCACGGGATGTTTCTGGGACATGAGAGTCTCTCCTTACGCAATCAAGCGTTACAAACGTCAGCAAATCGGGGTCAGAAGACCAGATTGATCATGAACATGGCCACCACGCCGAACAGGATCGTCATGATGCTGCCGGCCTTCATGTAGTCCTTCACCCGGTAGCCGCCGGGGCCCATGATCAGGGCGTTCACCTGGTGGGTCGGGATCAGGAACGAGTTGGAGGTGGCGATGGCCACGGTGATGGCGAACACGCGCGGGTCCGCGTCCATGCCCGCGGCCTGGGCCGCGGTGGCGAAACTGATCGCCAGCGGCACCAGCAGCACGGTCGCCCCCACATTGGACATGACCAGGGTAAAGAACGTGGCCAGCGCGAAGATCGTGGCCTGCAACACCCAGGGTGGCACGGTTCCCAGCATGTCCAGGGTGTTCTGGGCGATCCAGGCAGCGGTCCCGGTATTCTCCACCGCCATGCCCAGAGGTATCAGCGAGGCCAGCAGGAACACGGTCTTCCAGCTGATGGCGTTGTAGGCGTCGTCCAGGCTCAGCACGCCGGTCAGGATCATGCCCATGGCCCCGGTGAGCAGGGCGATCGACAGCTGCAGATCGGTGAACAGGATCAGCGACACCGCCACCACAAGGAAGGTCAGCGCGTGCGGAACCTTGCTCGGGCGCAGCTCCTCGCGCGGGTAGTCCGAGGTGATCACGACGAAGTCGCGATCCTTCTCCAGGCGCGCCAGTGAAGTCCAGTTGGTGTGGACCACCAGGATGTCGCCCGGCTCCAGCGGGATGTCGCGCAGCCCCTCACGGTAGACCTCTCCGCCACGCTGCATGCGCATCACCGACAGGCCGTAGGTCTGGCGCATGGCGACTTCGGTCACCGTCTTGCCGGCCAGGTTGGACCCCGGCGAGATCGCGACCTCGGCGATCCCGGACTGGGAGGAGTCCAGGGCGCTGGCAAACACGTCCAGGTCGGTGGAGGGCCGGAACTTCAGGTTCTGGCTCAGCTCTTCCATGCGCCGCGGGCTGGCCAGCACCGCCAGGCGCGAATTGGCCTGGATCTCGTAACCGGTCCAGGGGGCGATGCGCATCTCGTCGCGCGCATGCGAGCCCACGATCGCCACGCCGGTTTCGCGCTCGACATCGGCCACGGTCCGCCCCACCAGCGGGTCGTCATCCGCCACCCGCACTTCGTGGATCTCGTAGGACAGGCCGTAGACCCGCTGGAAGTAGTCCCGGGTGCCCTCGGTCGCGGTGGGCTGAGCCCCTACCGACGGCAGCACGTAACGCCCCAGCAGCACGAAATAGACGATCACCGTGGCCAGCAGTGCCAGGCCGATGGGCGTGACATCGAACAGCTCGAAACGCTCCATGTCGTCCGGCAGCAGGTCGTTCAGCAGGATCAACGGGCTGGAGCCGACCAGGGTGATGGTTCCACCCACGATCGCGGCGAAGCCCATCGGCATCAGCAGGCGCGAAAGCGGGATACCCAGGCGGCTGGAGATGCGGCTCATCACCGGCATGAACAGCGCGGCCGCACCGATGTTCTGCATGAAACTGGAGATCACGCCGACCGTGCCGGACACCGTGGGGATGATGCGTTTCTCCCCGGTGCCGCCCACGCGCATGATGAAACTGGCGACCTTGTGCATCACGCCGGTCTTGTCCAGCCCGGCACCGATGATCATCACCGCGATGATCGAGATCACCGCATTGGAGGCAAATCCGCTGAACAGCTCGTCCTGCGCCACCAGCTCGCCCAGCTCGGGCAGCAGCGGCACCACGCCGAACACCAGCGGGAGCAGCCCGATCAGAACCATCACCAGGATCGCGGCCAGATCGACCCGCACGACCTCGGAGACGAACAGGAAGATGGTGAAGGCGAGCAGGCCCAGCACCACGATCATTTCGGTGGTCAGCGTCAGATTTTCCATGAACCGCCAGTCCTGAAGGAGCAAGGCCGGCGGAATCAGTCCGCCGGCACGGGAAGCACGGGTGCATCGTCCGGTCACGACACCGCGCGGAGCACCGGGCCACGCGGGCCGGGCGGAACTCCGCAGACAACACCCATTGAAAGCGCGCGATTATTCCATCCCGGCGGGCCGGACGCAAAAACGCGCCCGAGCCGAAGGCGTGCGCAGGCCGCGTCCCCTCCGGTATGCTGGGAAAATCAATCGAGAAGGAGAAACCGCCATGGCCGAAGCGGCGTCCACCGGCAACCAGCCCCAGTTTCGCACCATCGTCGTCGCCACCGACGGCTCGGAATACAGCACCGCCGCCGAGAACGTGGCCCTGGAGCTCGCCGGCCGCTGCGGGGCACGCCTGCGGATCGTGCGCATCATCCCGACCGACACCCAGCACGACGCCCTCTCTCCGCGACGCAGCCACGATGCCAGCGTCGCGGCCCAGGGTGACCTGGATACGCTGGAGAAACGCGCCCGCGAGGCAGGCCTGGAAGTCTCCGCCATCCTGCGCCACGGAGTCGACCGGCATCAGGAGATCGTCAGTGTGGCGGAAGAGCACGAAGCCGACCTGATCGTGATCGGCCGGCGCACCCGCGGCGAGATGGCCCGCCTGATGGTGGGCGACGCCACCGCCAAGGTGATTGGCCTCGCACCGTGCAACGTGATGGTCGTCCCGCGCGACACCGAAGCCCCGCGCCAGGGCCTGCTGGTGGGGACCGACGGTTCCGAACTGGGCGACAAGGCCGCGCGTGCGGCCGTGGAGCTCGCGCAGCACTGCAGCCTGCCGCTGACCGTGGCCTCGGTCGCCGTACCCGGACAGAGCGAGGCCCGGCGCCAGGAGGGCGTGGACGCGATCCAGCGGCTGCAGGGCGAGGCCCGCGAAGCGGGCGTGGAAACCGACGCGCTGTTCGAGGAAGGTCGCCCGGAGGTCACCCTGATCGAGATCGCGGAGCGCCAGCATCGCGACCTGATCGTACTGGGCAGCCACGGCCGCACCGGGCTCAAGCGGCTGCTGATGGGCTCGGTCTCCGAACGCGTCGTGGGTCAGGCGCGCTGCCCGGTCCTAGTGGTCAAGAAGAAGGGCTGAGCCGCCGCTTCACTCCGCCGGGGCGGGGGCCTCGGTGCGCCGGTAGACCAGATCCGCCACCGCATGCCCGCGCTGCAGCCCGCGGCGCTCGAATTTGGTCTCGGGGCGCCAGGCCGGGCGTTCCGGACGCGGCACCGGGCCATCCGGCGCGAACCATTCGGTCGCCCCGGCCATCACCTCCTGCATGTGTTCGGCGTAATCCGCCCAGTCGGTGGCCAGGTGCAGCCAGCCGCCCGGCCGGATCCAGCCCGCCAGCGCGCGCACGAACCCGGGCTGGATCAGGCGGCGCTTGTGATGGCGCTTCTTGTGCCAGGGGTCGGGGAAATACACCTGCACGGTGTCCAGACTGGCTGGCGCGAAATGCGCCTCCAGCAGCTCCACCGCGTCGCGGTCGGAGACCCGCAGGTTGGTCAGCCCCCGACGCTCGATTTCGCCCAGCAGGTGCCCCACTCCGGGGCGATGCACCTCGGTACCGATGAAGTCGCGATCCGGCGCCGCCGCGGCCTGTTCGGCCAGGCTGTCGCCGTCGCCAAAGCCGATCTCCAGGGTCACCGGCGCCTCGCGGCCGAAAACCGCCGCCAGATCCAGCATCCCGGCGTCGGGCGCCGGATCCAGGCCGAAGCGCGGCCAGAGCTCATCCAGTGCGCGCTGCTGACCCGTGGTCAGACGCCCCTCGCGGCGCACGAACGAGCGAACCCGGCGATGGTGCGCCGGGCGCCCCCCGTCCCTGTCAGCGGGCCGGTTGTCGTGCGATTCGTGCGGGGCCGTCATGAGCCGGCGAAGAACAGTCCGGTCTCCGGCGAGGAGGCCGAGGCATAGCGCCGTGCCGGCATGCGTCCGGCGCGCCAGGCCTCGCGGCCCGCCACGATCGCGTGACGCATAGCACGGGCCATGCGCACCGGATCGTCGGCCGCGGCGATGGCGGTATTCATCAGCACGCCGTCGCAGCCCAGCTCCATCGCGATGGCCGCATCCGACGCCGTGCCCACACCCGCGTCCACCAGCACCGGTACCGACGCGTTTTCCACGATCTCGCGGATGTTGTAGCGGTTCTGGATCCCCAGACCCGAGCCGATCGGCGCGGCCAGCGGCATGATCGCGCGGCAGCCGATATCCTCCAGACGTTTCGCCAGCAGCGGATCGTCGGTGGTGTACACCATCACCTCGAAGCCGTCGTTAACCAGCGTCTCGGCGGCCTTCACCGTCTCGAACACGTCCGGGTACAGGGTCTTCTCGTCGCCCAGCACCTCCAGCTTGACCAGGTTGTGCCCGTCGAGCAGCTCGCGCGCCAGCCGGCAGGTGCGCACCGCGTCTTCCGCGGAATAGCAGCCGGCGGTATTCGGCAGCAGGGTGTAGCGATCCGGCGGAACCACGTCCAGCAGGTTCGGCTCGTCGGGGTTCTGGCCAATGTTGGTGCGGCGGATGGCCACGGTCACGATCTCGGCACCGCTGCCCTCGATCGCCTCGCGGGTCTGCTCCAGATCGCGGTACTTGCCCGTGCCCACCAGCAGGCGGGACTCGAAACGGCGCTCGCCGACGTGAAACGGATCGTCGGCGGATCCGGCGGCCATCTGGCTCATGCATGCTCCTCGGTTAACGGTTGCGGGTGCGGATGCGGATGCGGATGCGGATGCGACTGCGGGCAAGAATATCAGCCACCGCCGATCGCCTGAACGACCTCGACCCGATCACCCTCCTGCAACCGCCGCTCGGCGTGCTCGCTGCGTGGCACCAGGGTCTCGTTGACCTCCACGGCCAGTCGCCGGCCGCCAAAGCCGCGCTGTTGAATCAGGTCCGCCACCGTCGGCGGCTCCTGATCCGCAGGGATTTCGCAGGTTTCTCCGTTCAACTTGATCTGCATGGGACATACCGTTGGTGATTCGGGCATTGAGCCGGGGCGCGTACGCGCATACAATTCGTGGCCAGGCGGGTGTAGTTCAATGGTAGAACATCAGCTTCCCAAGCTGAGAACGTGGGTTCGATTCCCATCACCCGCTCCATCCCTTGCTCGTTCCCGGCTTCGTTCTGTCGGCGGCATTCTATCAGCTTGCCGCGCAGGATCCCCGCATTCCCTTTTTCTAAAACAGAACTGGACTCTGTCCAATTCGCTGTTATATGTTGGAAGCATGAGCACCCGAATCCCCCAACCCGATCTGCTGGGAATCGACGAAGCGCGCGCCCTGCTGCGCGATTACCGCATTTCGCCGACCGAACAGCGAATCGAGATCGTCCGCGTGCTGTTCGCCCGCAACCAGCACCTCAGCGCCGACCACATCCTCGCGCAGCTCACGCGCCAGGAGTCGCGCGTGTCCAAGGCCACGGTGTACAACGCCCTCAAGCTGTTCGCCGAGAAGGGCCTGGTGCGCGAAGTGATCGTCGACCCGTCGCGGGTCTTCTACGACTCCAACCGCGCCCCGCACCACCACCTGTTCCACGTGGACAGCGGCCAGCTCGAGGACGTGGAACCGGCCCAGGTACAGGTGAACGACCTGCCGCCGCTGCCCGAAGGTACCGACGTGCTGAGCGTGGACGTGATCGTCCGCGTCGGCCCGGGGCAGAGTTCCGGCGAAAACTGATCCCCGAAAGCGCCCGCTATCCCGGGAGACGTCCCGTCGCCCGCCCGGGGCATTGTTGGTAACGCCCCGCTTCGCTATGATGTCGCGCTCAGCCGACGTAGCTCAGCAGGTAGAGCAATCGATTCGTAATCGATAGGTCGGGGGTTCAATTCCCTCCGTCGGCACCAGACCAGAAAAAAGGGCCGGCACTTGCGTGTGCCGGCCCTTTTTTCGTTCCAGCTTCGTTCAGCGGATTCCCGCCGGCAGGGACTACTCCCCCGCGACACGCTCGGCGAACCGCGCCAGCAGGGCATCCATGGTGGTGAAATGGCGCTGGTACCAGGGGATGATCTCGTCATCCAGTGCCGAGACCAGATCCGCGCCCTGCAGCGACCCGTCCTCCAGCCCCGCCAGCAGGGCTTCCCAGCGGGCCAGATGGGCCGCGTGTTCCTGCCGATGATAGTCCTTCTGCGGAAAACCGACCCGCTCCATCAGCTCGTCCTCGCGCGCGAAATGCTCGCGATTGAACTCCACGAAAGCCGCGAACGCCTCCTGCACGGCGTTGTCGTCGCCCTCCTCCCGGGCCCGCCCCACGGCTACCAGCAAACGGGCGGCCTCGTGGTGGTCGTCGTTCATGAAGCCCTGTTCCAGCTCCGGGACCTTCAGGCTGCGCTGTACTTCAGTCATGGCTCACTCCGGGTTCTGCACCAGGTTGTCCGTTCTCGGTTCGCGTCAGCGCGGGCGGGCGGGCACCAGCAGGGTCGGACGCCGCACGAGAATATGCTCGAACATCGTCTACTCCTGCACCTGGCCCATCTCGCCTTCCACCACCAGACGCCGCCAGCGGAAGAAGCCCTCGAGGTCGACCCGGTACGGACCCGGGCCCATGTTGTCGGCCACGTACACGTGGATGCCCTCGATCTGCGTCCTTGCGTACCCGTCCGTCGAGCGCGGCGCGCCCGGCTCGGCCACCGGCACGCCCGCCTGGCCACCGCAGCAGCCGTGGCGGGCGGACAGCCGCAGCGTCATCTCGGCGCTCCGGCCGGCGAGCCAGTCGCGTGCCGCGTCACTGAGGGACACGGAGGTCACGTGCCCGGCGCCTCGTTGTTTGTCGGGAACCAGTGACGCGTGCGATTCGCGATGCGCACAAGGGCCAGCATCAGCGGCACCTCCACCAGCACGCCGACCACGGTCACCAGCGCCGCCCCCGACTGCAGGCCGAACATGGCGATGGCGGCGGCCACCGCCAGTTCGAAGAAGTTGCTCGCCCCGATCATCGCCCCCGGCGCAGCCACCGCGTGGCGCACCCGCCACGCCCTGGCCCAGTAGTAGGCGATGAAGAAGATCAGGAAGGTCTGGATGATCAGCGGGATGGCGATCAGGGCGATATGCCCCGGGTTCTGCAGGATGCGCTCGCCCTGGAAGGCGAACAGCAGCACCAGGGTGACCAGCAGGCCGATGGGTGTCACCGGGCCAAGGCGTTTCATGAAGACGTTGTCGAACCACTCGATGCCCTTTCTGCGGATCAGCCAGATGCGCGACAGGTAGCCGGCCGCGAACGGGATCACGATGTACAGCAGCACCGACAGCGCGACCGTGTCCCACGGCACGTAGATATCGGAGATCCCCAGCAACAGGACCACGATGGGTGCGAAGGCGAACAGCAGGATGATGTCGTTCACCGCCACCTGCACCAGGGTGTAGGGGGCATCGCCGCGGGTGAGATAGCTCCAGACAAAGACCATGGCGGTACACGGTGCGGCCCCCAGCAGGATCGCCCCGGCCAGGTACTCGCGGCCGAGGTCCTCCGGGATCCAGGCGGCGTAGACCACCATGAAGAAGAACCAGGCGATCGCGAACATGGTGAACGGCTTGATCAGCCAGTTCACCGAGGTGGTGATGGCCAGCCCCTTCGGCTCGCGGCGCACGCCGAGGATGGCGGAGAAGTCGATCTGCACCATCATCGGGTAGATCATCGCCCAGATCAGGATGGCCACCGGGATCGAGACCTGCGCGTACTCCCATTGCGACAGCGTCTCCGGCACCACGGGGAAGAACTGCCCCAGCGCAACGCCCGCCACGATGCACAGCGCCACCCAAACGCTCAGATAGCGCTCGAACAGGCCCATGCCTTCTTTCGCCGAGATCTCGATGGTGGAGTCCTTCTGGTCGGTCATGCGTTCATTCACCGTTGGTCGGAAAGGAGTGACGCCGGAGGGCGCCGCCTCACGCAGTCGCCTGCGAGGCGGTGATCCCGGTCAGCGCCAGCAGGCGTTCGGCGCCAACCGGTTCGTCGCGCAGCAGCGGAACCACGGCATAGCGGGCGGCGTGTTCTTCGGCCACCGCGCGGATCTGCGACCGCTCGGCGCGTGCCCGGTCGCGCAGCAGCCCGGAAGCGGGTCCGGCCGCGGCGATGCTGTTGTTCACCACCCAGGCCCAGGGCTCGATCCCCGCGCGGCGCAGATCCTCCTGCAGATCCCGCGCCTCCAGCACCGGCGTGGTCTCGGCCAGCGTCACCAGCAGCATCTTCGTACGCTGCGGGTCCTGCAGCTGCATCATCGGGGTGGTGTAATGGGTACCCGTGTCGCCCATCTGACGCACGATCTCGCGGTGATAGGCGCCCGTGGCATCCAGCAGCAGAAGCGTGTGGCCGGTGGGAGCGGTATCCATCACCACGAACTTGCGGCCGGCCTCGCGGATCACGCGCGAGAAGGCCTGGAAGACCGCGATCTCCTCGGTACAGGGCGAGCGCAGGTCCTCCTCGAGCAGGGCACGGTCCTCCTCGTTCATGTCCTTGCCCTTGCTTTGCAGGACCTGCTCGCGATAGCGCTCGGTTTCCACCGTCGGATCAATGCGGCTCACCGTCAGGTTCTCGACCTCATCCGACAGGGTGGTGGACAGATGAGCGGCCGGATCCGATGTCGTCAGATGCACGGGGAAGCCGCGCCGCGCCAGGGACACCGCGACGGCAGCGGCCAGGGTGGTCTTGCCCACTCCCCCCTTGCCCATCAGCATCACCAGGCCCTTGCCGTCGGCGGCGATGTCATCCACCAGCTCGGCCAGGGACGGGGCATCCAGACCGACGTCCTCCGCGTCCGACTCGTCTTCAATGTCCGCCACGGGCACCTCGCCCGGGGTCGCGAACAGCTGACGCAGATGGTCCAGCCCGACCAGGTTGAACGGCTTCAGCGCGATCTCGTCGCGCGGCAGGGCCTGCAGTGCCGGCGCCATGTCCGCCAGCGCCGCGCGCTCGCGTTCGAAGATGCCGCGCGCCAGCTCGTCGGCGACCGCCTCGGGCTCGGGCATCCGGCCGTTCACCACCAGGTACTGCCGCTGCAGACCGATCTCCGCCAGCTCGTCATGCGTGCGCGCCACCTCGTCGAGGCTGCCGCTCTGCGCCCGGGCCACCAGCACCAGCCGGGTGGCATCCGGCGAGGCCAGCGCATCAACGGCCGCCCGGTACCGCTCCTTCTGCTTTTCCAGCCCGGCCAGCGGACCAAGACAGGAGGCATCACCCTGCCCCTTCTCGAGGAAACCGCTCCAGGCGCCGGGCAACTGCAGCAGGCGGATCGTGTGTCCGGTGGGCGCGGTGTCGAACACCACGTGGTCGAAGCCCTTCACCAGATCCGAGCCGGTCAGCAATTCGGTAAACTCGTCAAAGGCGGCGATCTCGGTCGTACAGGCACCCGAGAGCTGTTCTTCGATGCCCGCCACCACGGTATCCGGCAACACCCCCTTCACCGGGCCCACGATCTTGTCGCGGTAAGCCTCGGCGGCCGCCTGCGGGTCGATCTCCAGCGCGGACAGCCCGGGCACGTCGGCCACCGGGGTGACCCGATTGCCGATCGAGACCCCGAACACCTGATCCACGTTGGAGGCCGGATCGGTGCTGACCAGCAGGACCCGGCGCCCGGCCTCGGCCAGGCGGATGGCACTGGCACAGGCGATGGAAGTCTTGCCGACCCCGCCCTTGCCGGTCAGGAACAGGTAACGCGGGACATCTTCCAGAAACTGCATCGGCTCAAGGCCTCCTCAGCAGCAACCGCTGCTCTTCTCGGCCGGACCGCAGCAGCCCTCCGCGGCGGCCGCGGTGCCGACGCTCTCCGCCGGGGCGGGCGCACCGGCGAGTTCGGCCAGCTCCGCGCGGTCCGGGTAGCGCCCGGACACGGCGATCTCGCCGTCCACCAGAATCAACGGCAGCCCCTGCTCGCCGTGTTCCTCGAGAAACGCCCGAACGACCGGATTGTCAGCGAAGGCCATCGGCTGCTGTGCCAGATTCATGCGTTCGAGATCGATACCCTGCTCCTGCGCCCAGCGGGAAGCGGCGGCGAAATCGACCAGGCTCTGGTCCACCTCGGGTCCGCAGACACCGGTGTTGCAGCAAAGGGACGGGTCGTAGACACGGATCGATTTCATGATGCGCTCCTGGAAACGTAAGGTTCGGGGGAATAATCGGGGGACGACCCCGGGGGCGATTTCGGGCTCGATTTCGGGGAACAGGTGGTGGCGCCCGAGAGGCCACAGTCGCCCGACTCGGCCACACAGCAGTGCTCCGTGAGATAGCTCACCAGGTCCTGCATGGCTGCCAGGTCCGCGCGATAGCGCTGGTAGCGCCCCTCCTGGGTTACGCTGATCATCCCGGCGTGGGTCAGCGTCTTCAGATGGAACGACAGATTGGTGCGCGGGATCTCAAGCGCCTGTGCGATCTCCCCGGCCACCAGCCCCTCGCGTCCGTAACTGACCAGAAGGCGTACGATGTCCAGACGGACACCGGAGGCCAGCGACTCGAACATGGTGGTGGCGGTGAGCTTGTCCATGGTTCAACTATTCAATATTTCTTGAATTGTTGTCAAACAGCCCCGAGGCCCCACCATCGCCCCCCCGGAAACAGAACGGGGCCCCGCAGGGCCCCGTGATCCTTCGGCCTGCCCGGACGGATCCGGGGCCGGCACGAAAAGGAAGAATGGGGGTCAATCCCCCGCGCCGTAATAGGCCTCCAGCGGGATCTCGCCCAGCACCTCGTGGCTGCCGAACCCTTCGGGACGCACGACGACCAGACTGCCGGGCTCCACGTTCTCGAAAACCACGGTGTTGATATTCCCCCGGTGGCTGATCAGGAAAAGGTTGCCTTCGCCATCGAAACCGCCGATGCGGTCACGTACGTCTTCCATCAGCCAGTCCTGCTCGCCCTCCGGCATGGTCTGCAACAGGTTCAGCGCATCCCAGGTCTCGAACTCGCCGAACGCACGCTCGGCGGTCTGGCGGGCGCGGCACAACTCACTGCTGAGCACCTCTTCGGCCCGGATTCCCCGGTCCTCCAGTGCCCCGCGCAACGCCTCGGCCTGGGCCTTGCCCGCTTTGCTCAGCTCCTGTTCTTCGCTGCAGTCGCGCTCCGGGGACAGATGCATCGACACCTCGGGTTCGGCCTCGGCCGACTCCGTGTGCCGCATCATCACGACCTTGCCGCCCTTGCCCAGGGCTTCCCACAGGGTTTCCTCGTCGGCCGCGGCCTGGGCGACGGCCGGGCCGCCCAGGCCGATCAGGCCCGCGACCAGCAGGCTACCCAGTCGACCGGGAAACGGCCGCCCACTCATCAGACTCTTCACGTAGCTCTCTCCTCAGTTGCGATAGGCATGCATCACCGCATACCCGTCATGATGCAGGTCTCCCAGCTGAACGATGCCTGAATCCACCCGCTCGATCGGCTGGTAGAACGCATCCATGTCCAGCCCCACGGCGGCGCGAGTGCTGTCACAAAGCTCCAGGCTCACGTCGTGCATGTTCACAAGCTGCATCAGACGCGAACGCAGTTCGTCGCGTTGTTCGGCGAACTCGCCATCGGGGTCCACCTCGAACGGCGAGCCTTCCAGATCGTCGTCGGTGACAAACCGGATGCCCTGCGCCCGGAACACCAGCCGGATGTCATAGTCAATCAGACGATTCTCGTAGGCCTCCACCATGCTGTTGATGCTGCCCAGCATGGAACTGAACTGGGACGGGTCATCGAAGCCCACGTGCCAGGCGATATTGCGCTCCTCGCCAAAGGCCTGAGCCTGCGAGGCCGGCAGCGCCAGCAGCAGCACGGAAAACAGCAACCCCACCGAGCAGCGACGCAGCGGACGTATTTCCCCGGTTCGCGAATTCGTCATTTTCATCCTCCAGCGCTGGCGCGCATTTACCGTCATTCCACGCGAAAGGGCCCGTGCCTTTCCTGCTTGATACATAGACCATGACGATATCCGCGCGCGATGTAATCCTTTCCCGCAACGAACGGGCGAACGCGAGAGCGACTTCGGGAAACGATTCCGGGAGAGGGGCCGGGAAACGGCAGGGGAAGGGGCGCTCAGCGGGCGTCGCCGCGGACCACGGTCACGGGCGCGGCCGCCTCGACCAGCACCCGACCGGGATGCTCGGGGTCGAAGCGCACGCGGATGTGGCGATCGATCAGCAGCTCGTTGTCGACCCACTGCACGCGGTGGCCCGGGGCATTCGCGACCAGGCGTGTCTGCCCGTCGCACCCGGCCTGTACCACGACCACCTCGATGTCGTCGCCCAGGCGGAAGGAATCCCCCACCCGAAGATCCAGGGTCTCCATCGCAGTGCTCCGGTTCGGTTTCAGCGGCCGCGGCCGTTGCCGCCACGCGGACCGCCACGTCCGCCGGGCCCGCCGCGCGGCTTGCGCTCGCGAGGTTTCGGGCGGTTCGGGTCCTGCGGCAGGGAGGCGCGGTCAATGTTCTCGGTGGGGATGCGTTCGCCCAGGTAGGACTCGATGTCCGGCAGGTAGAACGCCGAGTCCTCGCAGCCGAAGCTGATCGCGTCGCCCTCGGCGCCGGCGCGCGCGGTACGCCCGATGCGGTGCACGTAGTCCTCGCCCGACTGCGGCAGGTCGAAGTTGAACACGTGCGTCACCTCGGGGATGTGCAGACCGCGGGCGGCCACGTCGGTCGCCACCAGGAAGGTGTATTCACCCGCGGCGAAGCCCTCCAGCAGCTTCGAGCGCTTCTTCTGCGGCACGTCGCCCGAGAGCAGCGCGGCGGCGTGGCCGTTGGCATTGAGCCAGTCGGCCACCTTCTCCGCTCCGTGTTTGGTATTGGAGAACACGATCGCCCGTTCCGGCGCCAGATCCCGCGCCAGCGCCAGCAGCAGCGGGATCTTCTCGTCGTTGGCCGGATAGTAGATGGTCTGACGCACCCGGTCGGCGGTCAGGGTCTCCGCTTCGATCTGCACCTTCTCCGGGTTGTCCATGTGCTCGTAGGCCAGCTCCATCACCCGCCACGACAGGGTGGCGGAGAACAGCATGGACAGCCGTTCCTGCGGCGGGGCGCAGCGGCGCATCAGAAAACGCACGTCCTTGATGAAGCCCAGGTCGAACATGCGGTCGGCCTCGTCCAGCACCACCACCTCGGTGTGCTTCAGGCCGAAGACCTTCTGCTTGAAGTAGTCGATGATGCGTCCCGGGGTGCCGATCAGCACGTCGGCGCCGGCGGCCAGCGCTTCCCGCTGGCGATCGTAGTCCGTGCCACCGTAGGCCAGAGCCAGCCTCAGGCCGGTCTCGCCCCCCAGCAGCTCCGCGTCGCGGTGGATCTGTACCGCCAGCTCGCGCGTCGGAGCCAGGATCAGGGCGCGCACGTCGGTGGGCCGGCGGTGCTCCGCAGGCGCCTGGCGCAGCAGGCGGTTGAAGGTGGCGATCAGGAAGGCCGCGGTCTTGCCGGTTCCGGTCTGTGCCTGCCCTGCCACGTCGCGGCCCTCCAGCGCGATCGGCAGCGCCTGCGCCTGAATGGGAGTACAGGTATCGAACCCGGCCTTGCGCAAGCCCGCGCGTACCGTCTCGGGCAGATCGAAACGGTCGAATGCGGGTACTGAGGGGTCTTGCGCGGCGTCAGTCATGGGGCTCCCGGGCGGGCTTCGCTGTTTTACTTGAACTTTGCCGTCATCTTCGTCGATAGTACGGCGTACGCGGCCCTGAAGAAGGCCGGTGCCAACCCAACGTCATGAGGACGCGGAGTGAGCGACAAGATCATTTATACATCGGACGCCAGTTTCGACGAGGACGTCCTGAAGTCCGACCAGCCGGTCCTGGTGGACTACTGGGCGGAATGGTGCGGTCCCTGCAAGATGATCGCGCCGATTCTGGACGAAATCGCCGAAGAATACGCCGGCAAGGTCAAGGTTGCCAAACTGAACATCGACGAAAACCCGTCGACGCCGCCCAAGTTCGGAATCCGCGGCATCCCGACGCTGATGTTATTCAAGAACGGGGACGTCGAGGCCACCAAGGTGGGCGCGCTGTCCAAATCGCAGCTGACCGCCTTTCTCGATCAGCACGCCTGATCGGCTGCACGGTCGAGCGCCGTAACGGGGCGGGCTTGCAACAGCCGCCCGCCCCGCTTAACATTCAAGCGTTTCGTCGATACCGGGTCTCTCCCGGAGTCGTCCCCTGCCCCGTCATCATTGCAATCCTGCGGCTATCCCCGGCCGCCGTTCATCCACGTTGAGCACAGCGCCCCACGCATGAATCTGACCGAACTGAAGCGGATGACCGCCGCCGACCTCGTTGGCCTCGCCGAAAACCAGGGCATCGAGAACATGTCCCGTGCCCGCAAGCAGGACATCATCTTTGCCCTGCTGAAGGCCCACGCGAAAAGCGGCGAGGCGATTTACGGCGACGGCGTACTGGAGATCCTCTCCGACGGCTTCGGCTTTTTGCGCAGCCCGGACGCCTCCTATCAGGCCGGCCCCGACGACGTCTACGTCTCCCCCAGCCAGATCCGCCGCTTCGGCCTGCGCACCGGCGACACGGTGGCCGGCAAGATCCGCCCGCCGAAGGACAACGAACGCTACTTCGCGCTGCTGAAGGTCTCGGAGATCAACTTCGAGCCGCCGGAAAATGCCAGACACAAGGTCCTGTTCGAGAACCTCACGCCGCTGCATGCCAACCATCGCATGCGCATGGAGCGGGGCAACGGCTCCACCGAGGACATCACCGCCCGCGTCATCGACATCGTCGCGCCGTTCGGCAAGGGCCAGCGCGGCCTGATCGTCTCGCCGCCCAAGGCCGGCAAGACCCTGATCCTGCAGAACATCGCCCAGAGCATCGCGACCAATTACCCGGAGTGCTATCTCATCGTCCTGCTGGTCGACGAACGGCCCGAGGAAGTGACCGAGATGGACCGCATGGTGCAGGGCGAGGTCGTCTCCTCCACCTTTGACGAACCTGCCCAGCGCCACGTGCAGGTGGCGGAAATGGTCATCGAGAAGGCCAAGCGCCTGGTCGAGCACCGCCGCGACGTGGTCATCCTCCTGGACTCGATCACCCGACTCGCCCGTGCCTACAACACCGTTGCCCCCAGCTCCGGCAAGGTGCTCACCGGCGGCGTCGACGCCAACGCCCTGCACCGGCCCAAGCGTTTCTTCGGGGCCGCGCGCAATGTCGAGGAAGGCGGCAGCCTGACCATCCTCGCCACGGCCCTGGTGGACACCGGCTCCAAGATGGACGAGGTGATTTACGAGGAATTCAAGGGTACCGGCAACATGGAGGTGCACCTGGAGCGGCGCATCGCCGAAAAGCGCATCTACCCGGCGATCAACGTCAACCGTTCCGGCACCCGCCGCGAGGAACTGCTGACCGATCCGGAGGAACTGCAGAAACTCTGGATCCTGCGGAAGTTCCTGCACGGCATGGACGACATCGAGGCGATGGAATTCCTCCTCGGCCGTATGCAGTCGTCCAAGACCAACGGCGAGTTCTTCGATCAGATGAAGCGTTCCTGACGTCGCGCCCCGGCGTCAGGCGCTGGCCGCCAGCGGCTCGAACTCCAGCATGCGGTCCAGCCGCCACCACTGACGCCGCCCGCCGGGATCCAGCAGGATCAGGTACTCCGCCCCGCGGCGCGTGCGCAGATCCAGCGGCGTCACCCGGGCGACGTAATCCAGACCCGCCCGCCGCCAGCGAATCCGCAGCGGCCGACCGTGCATGATGCACAGTTCCAGCTCCGAATACCGCTCGCAGGGGATGGGCCGGTATTCGGGCGGGCGCATCAACCACCCTCCCGCTCGGCTTCCACCTCGGGGACGTCATCCCCTCCGCACTCGGCAGGCTTGCGGCAGCGAAAGACGATCGGCGAGCAGCAGACCGCGCAGTCTTCCACCCATTCGCCTTCATTGCTCACCATGTCGATGGTAGTCTCGCCCGGCTCGCCGCACCAGGGGCAGGCAAACGCCACGAATTCGATCGGTCGGCTCATTCCGACACCTCCTCCTGTTGGCCATCGGCTTCGGACTCCGCCAGAAAGGCCTCCAGCACCTCATTCAAGAACTGCAACCCCTCCGGAGTTGCACGCAGCACACCACTACCGGCGGGCTCCAGCAGGCCCCGCCCGCGCACCCGATCCAGCCCGGGCTGCAGGGCCGCAAGCGGCAGCCCGGTACGTTCGCAAAAAAGCTCCTCCGGCGCACCCTCGACCAGGCGCAGGGCATTCAGCATGAACTCGAACGGCCGCTCGCCGGGTACGACCGGTGTATCCCGCCCCCCGGCCGGGTCGTCGAGATAGGCCTGCGGCTGGCGCGGACGCACGCGGCGGATGATGGAGCCGTCGTGGACCCGCGTGAGCTTCCCGTGAGCACCGGCCCCGATGCCGAGGTAATCCCCGAAGGTCCAGTAGTTGAGATTGTGCCGGCACCTCTCATCCGCCCTCGCGTATGCGGACACTTCGTAGCGAGTATAGTCCGCCTCCGCGAGAAGCGCCCTTCCGGCGGCAAAAAGCTCGCCCACCGCGTCGTCTTCCGGCAACACCGGTGGCCGCGCGGCAAACAGTGTATTGGGCTCCAGCGTGAGCTGATACCAGGAGATGTGCTCCGGCTGCTGCGCGATCGCCGCCTCCAGATCCGCCACCCCCTGCGCCACCGACTGCCCCGGCAGGCCGAACATCAAGTCCAGATTGATCCGCTCGAAGCCGGCCGTCCGCGCATGAGCCACCGCCTCGGCGGCCTCCTCCGGTCCGTGGATGCGCCCCAGACGCTGCAGCATGTCGCCGTCAAAGCTCTGCACCCCCAACGACAGCCGGTTGATCCCGGCCTCGCGGTAGCCACGGAAATAATCCCGGTCGGCAGTCCCGGGGTTCGCCTCCAGGGTGACCTCCACGTCCGGCCGCAAGGGCAGCAGCGCGCGCAGTCCCGACATCAGCTCCGCCATGGCTTCGGGCGGGAACAGACTGGGGGTGCCACCGCCGATGAACACGCTCTCGATGCGACGCCCCCACACCTCCGGCAGCTGCGCTTCCAGATCGCGCAGCAGCGCGGCCACGTAGGCGTCGAACGGGGGTTCGCCGCCTCGCGGCTCGTGCGAGTTGAAGTCGCAGTACGGGCACTTGCGCACGCACCACGGCAGGTGGACGTACAGCGCCAGCGGGATCGGGGTATCGAAGCTCGGGGTCATGCCGGGAGCATAGCCCGCGGCTCAGCGGCCGGCACGTTCCCGCAGGGCTTCCGCCAGTTTCTGCAGGGCCTGGCCGCGGTGGCTCAGGCGGTTTTTCTCCGCCGGCTCCAGTTCGGCCGAGGTGCAACCGCGTTCCGGCAGCTCGAACAACGGGTCGTAACCGAACCCGCCGCCACCCGCCGGCGCGGCGGCGATGCGTCCGCGCCACACGCCCTCGGCGATCAGCGGGGCCGGGTCGTCGGCATGGCGCAGGAACACCACCACGGCCCGGAAACCCGCGCCACGGCGCTCCGGCGGCACACCCTCCAGCGCCGCCAGCAGCTTCGCGTTGTTGGCGGCATCGGCGCCGTCGCCGCTCTCCCCGGCATAGCGCGAGGAATAGATCCCCGGCTCGCCGCCCAGGGCGTCCACCTCCAGCCCGGAGTCGTCGGCCACCGCCGCCAGCCCGGTGTGCCGGGCCGCATTGCGCGCCTTCAGCAGGGCGTTCTCGACGAAGGTCAGGCCGGTCTCCTCGGCCTCCGGCACATCCAGTTCGGTCTGCGTGACCACCTCCATGCCCAGCGGCTCCAGCAGCGCCGCCAGCTCGCTCCGCTTGCCCGGATTGCCGGTGGCCAGGACCACGCGCTGCGCCGCCATGCCGCTCAACCCTCCCCGAGCACCGCGCGCTGCGCGTCGATGATGGTGCCGATGCCCTTCTCGCCGATGTCCAGCATGGTGTCCAGCTCGTCGCGCCGGAAGGCGTGACCTTCGGCAGTGCCCTGGATCTCGATCACCCCGCCGGCCTCGTTCATCACCAGGTTCATGTCGGTCTCGGCGCTGGAATCCTCGTCGTAGTCGAGATCCAGCACCGCCGAGCCGTTGAAGATGCCCACCGACACCGCGGCCAGATAGCCGTGCAGCGGGTCCTTCTTCAGCAGACCGGTCTCGCGCCCGTGCGCCACCGCGTCGCGCAGGGCCACATAGGCGCCGGAGATGGAGGCCGTGCGGGTCCCGCCGTCGGCCTGGATCACGTCGCAGTCGATGATGATCTGGCGCTCGCCGAGCGCCTCCATGTCGACCACGGCACGCAGGGCGCGACCGATCAGGCGCTGGATCTCCATGGTGCGCCCGCCCAGCTTGCCGCGCGCCGCCTCGCGCGCCATGCGGTCGTGGGTGGAACGCGGGAGCATGCTGTACTCGGCCGTGACCCAGCCCTTGCCCTTACCCTTGAGCCAGGGCGGAACTCGCGGCTCGATGGTGGCGTTGCACAGCACCCGGGTGTCGCCGAACTCCACCAGAACCGAACCCTCGGCGTGGCGGGTGAAGTGCCGGGTAAAACTGACCGGGCGCATCTCGTCGGGCTGTCGGCCGCTGGGGCGCATGGCGATTCCTTGCTAAATTTGTCGGGCGCGCAGTATACGGGAGACCGGGGGTCGCGGGGCCACCCCCGCCCGGCCGATCCCGCCCCGCGCGCTCCGCCCCATCGGACTGACCCGCCATGCAGCGTTTCCGCATCCGCCTGGACATCTCCCCGGACATGATGGAGCAGTACTATTCCGGGCGCTCCACCACCGTATTCGCGATTTCCGAGGCCGGGGTCAGCGTGCAGTTCCCCGCGCGGCTGCTGCGCCCGCATATGACCCGCGACGGAATCCACGGGCTTTTCGAACTGGTTACCGAAAACGACTACCGCCTGCGCGATTTTCGTCGCCTGACTTGAAATCGCGCCTGAACACCCCTATTTCGGTTATTGAGTCAAAAAGACACCCGAACGAGGAGGGTATAGTCATGAATATGATGCGTTACGAACCCTGGAGCCTGCTCAACCAGCTCTCGCGCGAACTCGGCCGCCTGCCCGACGTGCCCGGTGGCGAGGACTCGGTGAGCGCGGCCGACTGGAGCCCTGCGGTGGACATCCGCGAGGAAGACGATGCCTACGTGCTGCATGCCGACGTCCCGGGCGTGGATCCCAAGGACATCGAGCTGCACATGGAGAACGGCGTGCTGACGCTGCGCGGCGAGCGCAAGTACGAGCACGAGGAAGAGCAGGAAGGCTACAAGCGCGTGGAGCGCATGCGCGGCACCTTCTTCCGCCGCTTCTCGTTGCCGGACACCGCCGATGCGGAGAACATCTCCGCGCGCAGCCAGAACGGCGTACTGGAGGTTCGCATTCCAAAGCAGGCCAGAGTGCAGCCGCGCCGGATCGAGATCGAGAGCTGATCCGCATCCGGCGGCGCTCCCGGCCCTGGCCGGGACGGCCTCCCAACGGGCGCTGCCGGCGCAAGCGGGCAGCGCCTTTTGCTTGGAGCAGGCCCAGGGAAACACTGATCAATGTACACGCTCGCGCTCGAGTCGCTTTTGCGTGCGAACAAGGCGCGGCGACCGCCGTGCAGTCATTCTGCACAAGGGAGCCGCAACGCCGTGCGCGC
>NZ_ATUL01000022.1:0-49810 GCF_000420185.1 Thioalkalivibrio sp. ALR17-21
TGCGCGGTTCATCCCCGCGGGTGCGGGGAACACGACATTCTTTCCGGTGCCGGGTATCGTACCGGCGGTTCATCCCCGCGGGTGCGGGGAACACGATTGCCGGAAGGTTTCGTTCAGGTCCCGTGCGCCGTGGGCCAGGATCAGCGAGGGTTCGGTGTCGGACGGATAGAGGCGCCGATAGTAGCCGCCCAGGCGGCGGTACATGGCGTTGGAAGTCGCCATGGTGGGCAGGCCGAAGTACAGGCCTTCGTGCTGACGTTCTGCGAGCAGCCGGTGGGCCAGGGTCAGGGCGGCTTCGGTCTTGCCGGCGCCGGTGATGTCCTCCAGCAGAAACAACTGGGGGCCTTCGGCCAGCGGTACCGTCTCGGCCCAGGCCTGGAGGGGAGTGGGCTGGAATCCGAAAGCCGACGTAAAGCCGGGGTAGGAAACCGGGTGTGGGCGATGAAGGAGGCCCGTTTCCGCCAGGGCCCGGTGGGCTCGTGGCAGGGCCGTTTCATTCCAGTACTGCTCCAGCGGGACCGGTTCGGCCTGATAGGCAAAGATACCGGCATTCGAACCCAGCCAGTCGGCGAGCACGGCCAGGCCGGCGACCTGCCAGCTTGCGGGCGCCAGGGCCTCCTTGCGCCACGCCTCGTCGCCGAGCAGTTCGCGGGGCCACGCGGGCTGCAGCAGGCCTTCCGCCGCACGGTCGAAGGCTTCGAGGGCGCGCAGATCCTCCTCCAGGAAGGCCGCGCTCAGCGGTGCGCCGTGACCCTGGACCGGCTTGCCGTGGTGCCCGAAGAAGCAGCCCATCCACAGGCACAAAGCATCGTCCTCGTCCATCAGGTCCAGCCTCGATGCTCCGGCTTGCAGGCGCTGTTCCCGCCTGAGGGGCAGCAGGTGTTCGTTCCAAACCCGTGCCCCGAGACTGTCGTGCCTTTCGCTGTAAGGCAGCGCGGCGGGCTGGACGAGGAACGGGGTCTGAGGGCGGGCGAGTCCCTGAAAGGAGCGGGCGAACTTTCCCAGGTCGTGAAGGGCGAGGGAGTAGACGAAGAAGGAAACCAGCGTCTCCGCATCCATGTGCAGGCTGTCCGCCAGTTGCCTCGTTCGGGTGGGGGCACCCTCCAGCAGCACCTGACCAACGGCTGCCACATCAAGGGCATGGAACGGGAGCAGGTGACAGGGGGCGTTGGTCGAGCGCTCTCCGTCGGCTTTGCCCCAGTAGCGAAAGTACAGTGGAATCTCTCCCGCCGGTTCCGCTGTATCTGGCCTCTGTTCCATGGGCCTCGCTCCATCATCCGTTGTCTGGCCACCCTGCCATCTCTGCGCGGCATATTCCATGGCTGGGGGTCGGGTTATCGGTGCTACGCCACCATTGAAGCACGGGGGGTGGCTCACACAGTGAGCCACCTTCGCACGTTGAGGCGACGATTCAGTGCGCTATTAACGAAAACTGGCCGAAGTGATAATAGTGGCCGTCGTTATTTTCACGCGTGAACATGGCCCGCAACGGGCCTGTGGGGATGCGCGTAGCGGAAGGTTCAGGTGTAGCGGGCGGCGGCTTCGCGCAGGGTGTCGGCCACGCGCTGGCGCAGGGATTCGGGGGCGATGACTTCCACGCCGGGGCCGTGGCGCAGGATTTCCTGGATCAGTTCGGTGGGGTCGGAGTAGGGGATCTGCAGTTCCCAGGTGTCGCCGCGGTACTGGCCGATCTGGTCGGGGTGCCAGGTTTCGTCGGCGACCCAGCGGGCGTGTTCGGGGGTGAAGCGCAGTACGGCCCATTCGCTGGCGGGGCCGGTGAAAATACCGAAGGCGGCGCCGATGTGGCGGTCGAGGTCGGCATCGGCTTCTTCGCGCAGGGGGGCGTCCTGCACGGGGGTGGCGGCGCGGATGCGTTCCAGCGCGAAGGTGCGCAGGGCTTGGGCGTTTTCGCACCAGGCGATCAGGTACCAGTTGTCGCGGTAGTAGAGCAGGCGCTGCGGGTGGATGCGGCGCCGGGTGGCGCTGTCGCGGGCGCGGCCGTGGTAGTCGATGTCCAGCGGGTGGCCGGCGAGGGTGGCTTCGGCGGCGACGCGGAAGGTGTCGGCAGCGCTGGTGCGGTGGGCCTGGGGCTGGATCTGGATGCGCCGGCGAAGTTCGGTGGAGTCCTGGCCGCCGCTCTCCAGCAGGCGGCGGATGCGGGTCTTCATCGGTCCGATGACGGGGGCGAGCAGGCCCGGCTGCATGTCTTCCAGCAGCTGTTCCATGGTCAGCAGGGCGAGCAGTTCGGATTCGTTGAACCACAGCCCCGGCAGCTCGAAGGCCGGGGCGTCGGGGGCGTAGCGGTAGCCGTTGGCCTGTGCGTCGTATTCGATGGGCGCCTGCATGAAGTCACGCATGTATTCGATGTCGCGCTTGAGGGTGGCGCGCGACACCCCGAGCTGTTCCACCAGCTGCGCCAGCGAGGGCGGCTGGCGGCTTTCCTTGAGCCGGCGATGCAGGTGGAAGATGCGTTCGGCGCGGTTCATGGGGCGGATCGGGCGGCGGATCAGTGCAGCCGGCGGCTGACGCGGATGATCTCGTCGTCGGAGGTGAGGATCTCGCGCTGGAAGCCGTGGCGGCGGGCGAGGGCGAGCATGCCGTCGTTGTGGCGCAGGACCTCGCCGAACAGTTCGCGCAGGCCGTTGCGCCGGGCGGAGTCGACGATGGCCTCCATCAGCAGGGAGCCCACGCCGCGGCCCTGCCAGGCGTCGCTGACGACCACGGCGAATTCGGCGCTCTCGCCGTCGGGCTCGGTGGTATAGCGGGCCACGCCCACCTGGACTTCCTGGCCGTCGGCGTGATCCACGGCGATGAAGGCCATCTCGCGGTCGTAGTCGATCTGGGTGAAGCGCACCAGCATTTCGGGTGTGAGTTCCTCCAGCGAGCGCATGAACCGCAGGTAGCGGGTCTTTTCCGACAGGCTGCGCACGAAGGCCTGTTCGATGGCGGCGTCTTCGGGGCGGATCGGCCGCAGTTCCAGCTCGTGGCCGTCGCGGGTGGTGACGGTGTGCGCCACGTGCCCGGGATACGGATGGATGGCCATGTGGGCGTAGTGGCGGGTGTCGTGCCCGGGGTCCGCCAGTTCGATGCGGGCGTCCACGGCCATGACACCGTGCTCGCCGGCCTGCAGCGGGTTGATGTCCAGCGAGGCCAGTTCCGGCAGTTCGCAGGCCATCTCCGAAACCCGCAACAGCACCTGTTCCAGCGCCTCGCGCGGTACCGGCGGGGCGCCGCGGAACTCGCCCAGGGTGCGCGCGGCGCGCGTCTGGTCGATGAGGCGTTCGGTCAGTGACTGGTTCAGCGGCGGCAGGGCGATGGCCTGGTCGCCGATGACTTCCACCGCGGTGCCGCCCAGGCCGAAGGCGATCACCGGGCCGAACACCGGGTCGCGCGAGATCCCGACGAGGAGTTCGCGCGCATGCCCGACCTCGGACATGCGTTCCACGGTGACGCCTTCGACGTCGGCGTCGGGGAAGTGCTCGCGGATCTGGTCCAGCATCTCCTGGGTCTGCTGACGCACCGTCTGCACACTGCGCAGGTTGAGCCGCACGCCGCCGAAGTCGCTCTTGTGGCTGATCCCGGTGGCGCTGATCTTGAGTGCCACGGGGAAGCCCAGGGTTTCGGCGGCCAGCATCGCATCCGCCGGGTCGCGCGCGAGGATGCTGGGGTTGGTGGGGATGTGGAAGGCGGCCAGCACGGCCTTGGACTCGCGGATGCTGAGGACCTTGCGGCCATCGTTGCGGGCGTTCTGCAGGATCAGGTGGGCGCCCTCGATGTCGGACGGGGTCTCGTCGCACAGCGGGCCCGGGGTCTGCAGCAGCATGCGCTGGTTGTGGCGGTGCCGGATCAGCCAGGCGAAGGTCTCGATCGCCGCTTCGGGCGTGCGGTACTGTGGGATGCCTGCCGCGTCGAAGCGCCGGCGTGCGCTGGCCACCAGCGGGTCGCCCATCCAGCAGGCGAGCACCGGCTTGTGGCTGTTGCGGGCCTGTTCAATCACGGCCTCGGCACAGGCGTCGGGATCGGTCATGGCCTGTGGGGTCAGCAGTACCACCGCCATATCTACGCCGGGGTCGGCCAGCGTGATGCGCAGTGACTCGCCGTAGCGTTCGGCGGTGGCGTCACCGAGGATGTCGATCGGGTTGCCATGCGACCAGTGGCCGGGGAGCAGGCCGTTCAGCGCGTCCATGCTCTTGTCCGCCAGACTGGCCAGATCCAGGCCGAGGTCGGCCGCGCGGTCCACGGCCATCACGCCGGGCCCGCCGCCGTTGGTGAGGATCGCCAGGTTCTCGCCGCGCAGACGCATCCCCTGCGCGAGGATGTGGGCGGCGGAAAACCATTGCGATACGCGCTCCACCCGGACCACGCCGGCGCGTTCCAGGGCGGCGTCGAAGACTGCGTCGGAGCCCATCATGGCCCCGGTGTGGGTGGCCGCCGCCTGGGCGGTGGCCGCGTGGCGCGCTGACTTCAGCACCACCACGGGTTTCATGCGAGCGGCCGCGCGCAGCCCGGAGAGGAAACGCCGGGTGTGGCGGATGCCCTCGACGTACAGCAGGATGCCCTGGGTCTCGGGATCCACCGCGAGGTAGTCCAGCAGCTCGCCGAAGTCGACGTCGGCGGCGTCGCCGGTGGAGGCGACGCCGGAGAAGCCGATGCCGGTGGACTGGGCCCAGTCCAGCACCGCGGTGACCAGGGCGCCGGAGCTGGAGACCAGCCCCAGCTTGCCGGGCAGTGCCTGGTTGTGACTGAAGGTGGCGTTGAGCCCGATCCGCGGGCGCATGATACCCAGGCAGTTGGGGCCGATCAGGCGCATGCGGTAGCGCTGCGCGATCTCCACGCACTCCTGCTGCAGGCGCTGGCCCTCGCGTCCGGCCTCGCCGAAGCCGGCCGACAGGATGACGGCGCCGTGCAGCCCCGCCTCGCCACAGTTGCGCAGGATGGCGGGCACGGCCCGCGCGGGCGTGGCGATCAGCGCCAGGTCCACGCGGTGCTCGCCGGGGCGCAGTTCGGGGACGCAGGGCAGCCCCTGCACCGTGTCATGCTTGGGATTGACCGGGACCAGCGTGCCTTCGTATCCGGCGGTCAGCAGGTTGGCCAGGACGGTCTGGCCCACGGCCCCCTCGCGCTCGGTGGCGCCGAATACGGCGACGCCGCGGGGATTGAAGATCTTGTCGAGGATATGGGTGCCCATGCATGCTTCCTGCGGTGGTGGATCCGATGAATTCGTGCTGCCCGGAGGGGCCTTCATAACATGAATCTTGCCTTTTTATCTCCCGATGCCGGGCTGGAACACGACAACGGGCCCGGACATCCGGAATGCCCCGAGCGGCTGACCGCGATCCGCGACCAGCTGGTGGCCGGCGGGCTGGACCCGTGGATCCTGCATCGCGAGGCGCTGCCGGCGGGGCGCACGGATCTGCGGCGGGTGCATGCCGAGGCGCACATCGACCGCGTGCTGCGGCATGTGCCGGCGGGCGAGCGGATCATGCTCGACGGCGACACCGCGCTGTCCGGCGGCAGTCACGAGGCGGCCCTGCTGGCGGCGGGCGCGGGCATGACGGCCGTCGACTGGGTGATGGGTGCGGAGAACCGCCGTGCGTTCTGCGCGGTGCGTCCGCCGGGGCACCATGCCCGCGCCGACCGCGCCGCGGGCTTCTGCCTGTTCAACAATGTGGTGATCGCCGCCCGCCATGCGCAGGCCCGCCACGGTATCCGGCGCATCGCCATCGTGGACTTCGACGTGCATCACGGCGATGGCACCGAGTCGCTGGTGGCCGGGGATCCGTCCATCCTGTTCGCGTCGTCCTTCGAGCATCCGGCCTACCCCGGGTCGGGCGTAACGCCGCTGGGCGACAATTGCCTCAACGTGCCCGTGCCGGGCGGGTCGTCCGGTGGGCAGTGGCGCGAGGCGGTGGCCGCGGCCTGGTTCGAGCGGTGGGATGCGTTCGCCCCGGAGCTGGTACTGGTGTCGGCCGGTTTCGATGCCCACCGCGAGGATGAACTCTCGCGCCTGGCCCTGAGCGAGGACGACTACGCCTGGATTACCGCGCGCATCGTGGAGCTGGCCGAGCGCCACGCGCAGGGGCGGGTGGTCTCGATGCTGGAAGGCGGCTACGCTCTGCACGCGCTGGGGCGCAGCGCGGTGGCCCACATGCGCGAGCTCGGAGGGCTGTAACCCCCGGCGCTATTCGTGCGCGGCCACGCGGTTGCGGCCGCGACGCTTGGCCTCGTACAGGGCATCATCGGCGCGCTTGAAGGTGTCCTTCAGCGGTTCCCCCGGCTGGTACTCCGATACCCCGATGCTGACGGTGATATGGCCGGGGCCCGGGAAGACTGCCTTCCCGACCCGCGAGCGCAGGGTCTCGGCCACCTTGCGGGCGTGCTGCAGATCGGTTGCCGGCAGCAGGATCATGAATTCCTCGCCGCCCCAGCGGCCCACCACATCGGACTTGCGCAGGCGTTCCTGAAGGACCCGCACCAGGGTCTGCAGCACCTCGTCCCCCACGTCGTGGCCGAAGGTGTCGTTGACGGCCTTGAACCGGTCCAGGTCCAGCAGCAGGACCGAGAACGATTCTCCGTGGCGGTCGGACCGACTGGCTTCCTGTTCCAGAAGGCTTTCCAGGTGACGCCGGTTGGGCACGCCCGTCAGGCGGTCGTGCAGGGCCTGGCGCTCCAGCTCTGCCTCGAGGTGCTTCTGTCGCGAGATGTCGTGGAACACCGCCACGTAGTGTTCCACCGGCCCGTCGTCCCCGGATCGCAGCGCGGTGATGGACATGTACAGGGGAATCAGCACGCCATCCTTGCGCCGGTCCCAGATCTCGCCTTCCCAGTGTCCTTGCTCGTCCAGTCGGTTGAACAGGTCGAGGTAGAAAGTCCGTCCGTGCGCGCCCGACTTCAGCAGTTCCCGCGGGTTGGCGCCGATCGACTCCGCCGCGCTGTAACCGGTGATCTCCTCGAATGCCGGGTTGGCCCGCAGGATCCGCCCGTCGGCGTCGGTGATGAAGATCGCATGGCTGGCACGGAAGGTCGCCGCCAGCAGTTCCAGTTCTTCCTCCAGCTCGCGGCGTTCGGTGATGTCGACCAGGTAGCCGTGATAGTGATCAACGGCCCCGAATTCATCGCGCTCGATGGCGGTGAAGTCGAGCATCCAGCGCCACCCGCCGTCACGGTGGCGCATGCGGTAGGGGCTGTGCTGGAAGTTGGCGCTGCGGTCGTCGGTATGCGCCTGCACTTCCCGGTCCACGCGTTCGCGGTCGTCGGGATGCACCAGATCGTTATGCGGCGTGCGTTCGCCGGCCAGTTCCTGCGGGTCGTAGCCCAGGATCTCGCGTACGTTGGGCGAGACATACTGGATGGGCCAGCCCGGGGCATTGTCCCAGGCGAAGATCAGCGTCGGGCCGGCCATGAACAGGTTGCGCTCGCGTTCCAGGGCCAGCCGCTGTTCGCGCCGGGTGAGTTCATGCCCGATCCACTGGGCCATCAGGTTGATCAGGTCACGTTCGAAGGGGACGAAGGGTTCCCTTGGCCGGCGGGCCACGAAGCTCAGCACGGCTCGCAGCTCGTCGTTTACGTACACCGGCATGCCGAAGCAGGCGCGGGCCTCGGGGCTCTCCGAGATGCTGCACGGGGTCTCCCGGGCTTCCGGAGCATGGAACCCCACCGGACCGGTTTCCGTCAGGGCGTTGTCGCAGAAGCTGGCATCCCGGTCGCCGGGCTCCCCGGGGCCCTCCGGCCACTCGCCGGCGGCCTCCAGGATGCGCCGGCTGCCGTCATCCACCCGCACCAGGCGGCCATGGTCCATGCCGAATTCGCGCAGGCCGAGTTCCAGCAGCGTGCGCAGCTTGCCGGCGTCTTCGGTATCCGGCGTGCCGGTGATCCGGTGCAGGTCCTGCAGCGCCTGCTGGCGGCGCTGTTCCATGGCCTCGCGCGTCTTTTCCGGGCGGATGTCGCGGATGATGGTGGAGAAGTACTCGGGTTCGCCGCGCGAATCGAAATGAGCAATGATGCGCTGTGAGACGGGAATTTCTCGTCCTTCCGCATCCATCAGTGCGGACTCGCCTTCCCAGAAACCGGTGCGGCGGGCCGTCGGGAGCCCTTCGGCTGCCAGGCGTTCGCGCGCCCACTCCGGCGCCAGCCATTCCCCGGCGCGTTCCCCGGAGAAGAAAGTGCGATCCTGCTCCGGGTCTGCACCGCCTTCCGCGCCTGGCAGGCCGATCAGCTCCTTGCCCCCGCGGTTGACGTACAGGATGTTGCCCTCGGCGTCCGCCATGGACACGAAATCCGGGGTGGCCTCGAGGATCTGGATCAGACGTTCGCGGCCGCGCTCGGCCTCGCGCTGCTCGGTGACGTCGATCCCCACCCCCTGAAACGCGGTGATCCGGCCGTCCGCGTCGAAGAACGCGCGGTTGCTCCACATGATGGTGCGCAGCTCCCCGTCGGCCCGCGGCAGGGTGTTCTCGAAATGTCCCACGGGACGCTCCGGCGTAAAGCTTTCCAGGTGCGCGCGGACCCGCCCGGCGTCCGCCTCCGGGGTCCAGTCCAGCCAGCGCTGGCCCAGCAGTTCTTCCGATGTGCGGCCCAGGTGCTCAAGCATGCTGCGGTTGGCATGCAGCAGCGTGGTGTCCGGGAGGTAGCGGGTGACCAGGTGCGGATGGTCCTCCACCAGGCTGCGGTAAAGCGCCTCCTGCTGCGCCAGTTCGCGGCGCGCGCGGTGGCGGGTCGCGGCGTAGACCAGGCTGCGCTGGAGCAGCTCATCACCCAGCCGGTTCTTGCTGAGGAAGTCCTCGGCCCCCGCCTCGATGGCGTGCGCCCCGGTGGCCGCATGGTCGTCGCCGGTGAGGACCACCACGGGGATCTCGCGGGTCGTCGACAGCACCCGTTCCAGGGTTTCGTCCGGGTCCGAATCGGGCAGGTTCAGATCCAGCAGGATCGCGTCGAACGCGGTGGCGTCGCGTGCCAGATGCTCCCGGGCCTCCTGCAGCCGGCCGCAGTGTGTGGTGTCGAACCGCGTGGCCCCGGTCGGGATGGCCAGCAGATCCCGTACCAGGGCCGCATCACCCATGTTGTCCTCGATCAGCAGAACGCTGAGGCGAGGGGAGTCCTCGGGGCGGGGGATCTCGGACGCTCGGGGCGGCATCGGCTCCTTCCGTGCATGGTTCACGTCGGGCAGGATAACCCCTGCCTGCCGGCGAATACAGCGACGGTGCCCGGGCTCAGGCCGGGGCGGGTACGGCGGACCACTCCGGCGGGGGCGTCCAGTGTTCCAGCCAGCCCTCCAGCGCGTCCGGCGGCAGCGGGCGGGCGATGGCATAGCCCTGGCCGTTTTCGCAGCCCATGCCGATCAGGATGCGCCCCTGTTCGACCGTTTCCACGCCCTCGGCCAGGACCAGGCGGTCGAATGCCCGGGCCAGGCCCACCACCGCCTCAATGATCGCCCGGTCATCGGCGTCCTCCAGCATGTCGCGGACGTAGCTGCGGTCCATCTTCAGCGCGTTGGCGGGCACGCGCTTGATGTAGGTCAGCGACGAGTAGCCGGTGCCGAAGTCGTCGATGCTCATGGACACGCCCAGTTCGCGGACCGCACGCATGTTCGCCTCCGCCGCCGCGGCGTTGTCGAAGGCGGTGCTTTCCAGCACCTCGATCTCGAGATCGGCCCGCGGGATCTCCGGATGGCGATCCAGGATGTTTTCCAGACGTTGCGCCAGGTCGGCGTTCTCGAGCTGCAGGGCACCGATGTTGACGCTGACCGGAAGATGGTGCCCGTTCCGGCGCCAGGCCTCCATCTGGCGCATGGCCTCCTCCAGCATGAATTCGCCGAGATCGATGGAGACCGGGTCGTTCTCGATGGTCGGCAGGAACTCCGCCGGCGCCAGCAGGCCGCGGTCCGGGTGTCGCCAGCGCACCAGCGCCTCCGCGCCGAGCACCGCACCGGTACGCATGTTCACCTTGGGCTGGTATTCCACGCTCAGTTCGCCATTCTGCATCGCCCGGCGGAATGCATTGATGGTGCGGTGTCGGCTGGCGACCCGCTGATACTGTCCGTGGTCGAAATATTCCCAGGCGCGGATACCACGCAACTTTGCTTCGTACAGTGCATGGTCCGCCTGGCGCAATACGGTCTCCGGGTCGAGGCCGCTGCGCGCAGGGCGGATCGAGATCCCGGCACTGACGGAGACGTTTTCGCTGGCCCCGCCGGCGCCCTTGTCGGTGACCGGCAGGTGATGCCCGGCCTCGATCACCCTCCGCATTACGTCCTCGAGGCGTTCGATGGTCTCGGTGCTGCGCAGCACGAGGATGAATTCGTCCCCGCCGCGGCGCCCCAGCAGGACGTCGCCGTTCAGGCGGTCGCGCCAGCGGCGGCTCAGCTCGGCGAGCACCCGGTCGCCCGCAGCCATCCCCAGGCGCTCGTTGAGGGCTCGAAAGTTGTCCACGTCGATGGAGACCAGGGCCAGCGCGGTTTCGTCGTGCTCCGTAGTGGCTTCCTCCAGCGCCTGCATGATCCCGGCGCGGTTGGGGAGGCCGGTCAGCGGGTCGTTGACCGAAAGCCATTCCAGTTCCCGGCGGTGTTCCAGCTCACGGGTCATGTCCTCGTAGAAGGCGATCCGCAGGCTGCGGCCATGGTCGCGGATCTCGCCGCCGCGGGTGATGCGGACCGGGATATCCCGGCCCGTGGCACTGCGGACCCGGCTGTACAGCGGCGGGCTGTCGTTCCCGGCGGGGGCCTCGGGCGGTGCCGTCAGGAGTGCGGCGACCCGCTCGCGTTCGTCGTCCGGGTGGAGATCGGCGATGCTGCGTTCCTTCAGCTCGCTTTCCGTATGGCCGGTCAATGTGCAGGCAGAGGGGTTGGCCTCGAGCACGCTGCCGTCTTCGGCATCCAGGATCAGCAGGGGGTGGATGAAGCAGTCGAACAGGGTGCGAAAGCGGTTCTCGGCCTCCTCCTGGCCGCGCACGGCGAGTTGTTTGGCGAACCGGGAGACCTGTTGTTCGATGCTGACATACGTGTTGAGCAGGGACTCCAGGCCGGCCGGTGACTGTTCGCGGAAGTGGCGCGCCGCGCGTTCGCGGGCCTCGGCCACCCCGAGACCCGCCTCCAGCGCATTGATGGCGGCGGCCATCTGTTTGTCGCTGCGCAGGATGTGCAGTGTCAGCCAGCGGACCAGGAACTCGAGCAGTGGCTGCAGGCGGTATTCCTCGGGCCCCTGCAGGGTAGCGATGCGGTCCAGTTCCTCGATGAATCCGGCGTGGGCGCGGCAATGGCTGGCGAACCATTCGTCGTCGCGGAAGGCCCGTGCCCAGATACCTTCCTCGGTCTCGAAGTGGTAACGCGCGTAGTCCCGCAGTTCTGCGACGATCCCGTCGGCCGTGGCCTCGTCGGTGCCCTCCAGCACCGTGCGCGCCAGGCGGTTGATGAGGTCCACCAGGTAATGGTGCTGGTGGTCCACCTCGGGGATATGGGTCAGGAATTCACCGCCCCAGGGGAAGATCTCGAATTCGTCCGTGTTCATGGTGCTGTTCCAATTCCCGCTGATTCCTCCGGGTAGAGTGTACGCACCGGATAGCGGGTTTTCCCAGCGGCCGTTTGCAGCAGTCTTCCGGGGCCCGGCGTTTCCTTCAGGCGTCCAGGCGCAGGACGAGCCGCGGGTCGCCCGCGGCCGGCTGCGGGGAACGGTGCACCGCGGCCTGTCCGGCGCCGCCGGGAAAGCGTTCGCCCTTCATCAGGATCGCGTGCCCGCGGGCGATCCGCAGGGGGGCATGGCCGGCGAGGACGCCGTCGTTGTCGCCGCAGCCCAGGCGGCTGCGGTCGACGTGGCGGTCGTCCACGTATTCGGTGCCGGGGCCGGTGTAGCTGCACAGCATGCGCAGCTCCAGCTGGTCCACGTGGAACAGCGGGCAGGGCCGGGCCTCCAGCACTTCCAGCTGGGCGCGCAGGATCACGCGCCGGGTGACCACCGCGAAGTTGCGGGCCAGGTTTTCGATGTCGAGGGCCAGGTGATGGATGTCGAACGGCCGCGTTCCCGCTGCCTCCAGCAGGCCGGTGCGGATCTGGTCCGGCCGGCCCAGGAGGTCGAGTTTCAGTCCGGGGCTCTGCTCCGCCAGGGTCTGTGCCTGAAGCCGCAGCTCATCCGTTTCCGGACGACGCCAGATCAGGGCGTTGACGTCCTCGCGCCGAATGCCATGCAGCTCGGCGGCCCGGTCAATGAAACGATGCCGGGACGCTGCGGTCGCGCGGGTGCGGGGACGGGTGCTCACGAGATCACCTCGGTTTCTTCTTCGGTCTCTTCCGCGCCGTTCTGCAGCCGCCACTCGGGGAACGGGTCGCGATAGTCGGCCCAGGCTTCGGCGCCGGCAGCCAGTTCCCGGTCGTCCAGCAGGCAGGCGTCCAGGCGCTGGCGAATGGAGTCGGGATCCATGTCGATGCCGATCACCACGATCTCCTGGCGGCGGTCGCCGTAGCGTTCGTCCCAGTGCGGCGCGACGTGGTCCTGCCACCAGTCGGCGTCCACCGGCCGGCGTTCCGGAGGCACCGACGCCCACCAGAAGCCGGCGGCGTGATGGGTCAGCGCGCCGCCGGCCTGCGACAGCGTGCCCACCCAGTCCGGTCGCGACGCCAGCCAGAACCAGCCCTTGCTGCGGATCACGCCGGGCCATTCCTGATGGAGCAGGTCGAAGAAACGCCCGGGGTGGAACGGCCGGGTCGCCCGATAGACGAAGCTGTGGATCCCGTACTCCTCGGTTTCGGGAGCGTGGTTGCCCATCAGTTCCTGCGCCCAGCCGGGGGCCTGGGCCGCGCGGTCGAAATCGAAGCGTCCGGTGCCGAGCAGTTCACGCGGCTGCACTCGTCCATGGTCGATCTCGATTACGTGTGCATTCCGGTTCAGGGCCCGCACTACGCGATGCGCCTGGCGGCGCTGTTCGTCGGTGGCGCGGTCGATCTTGTTCAGCAGGATGACGTCGGCGAACTCGATCTGGTCGACCAGCAGGTCGACGACGGTGCGTTCGTCGTCCTCGCCCAGGGACTCGCCGCGGTCGCTCAGGTCGTCGGGGGAGGCGTAGTCCTGCAGCAGGGAGGCGGTGTCCACCACCGTGACCATGGTGTCCAGACGCGCCACGTCATCCAGCGAGGCATCGTTCTCGTCGCGGAAGGCGAAGGTGCTGGCCACCGGCATTGGTTCGGAGATGCCCGTGGACTCGATCAGCAGGTAATCGTACTGGCCGGATTCGGCCAGGCGGCGTACCTCCACGAGGAGGTCGTCGCGCAGGGTGCAGCAGATGCATCCGTTGCTCATCTCCACGGTGCGGGCGTCGGTGCGCGACACGCCGCCCTGATCACCGTGGTCGACGTGGTCGCCTCGCACCAGCGCGCCGTCGATGTTGATCTCGCTCATGTCGTTGACGATCACGGCGATCTTGAGCCCCTCCTGATTGTGCAGCAGGTGGTTGAGGACGGTGGTCTTGCCGGCGCCGAGGAATCCGGAGAGGACGGTAACGGGCAGACGTTCGGTCATGGCAGGCTCCCGGGGATTGTGTTGGATGTCACTCATGGAACAGGTGCTCGGTCGCTTCCATGCGCTCCTTGGCCTCCACGCTCAGCGTGGCGGTGGGGCGGGCCAGGAGTCGGGGCAGGCCGATGGGGTCCCCGGTCTGCTCGCAGAAACCGTAATCGCCGGTCTCGATGCGATAGAGGGCCTCGTCGATCTTCTTCAGCAGCCGGTTCTCGCGTCCCCGAATCCGCAGTTCGAGCTGGCGGTTTTCCTCTTCGCTGGCCCGGTCCAGTTCGTCCGCGGCCTGACTGCTCTGGCGCAGATCGGTGCGCACCTGCTCGATATCGTCGAGGACCTGTTCGCGCATGGCCTGCAGGCGTGCGCGGAAGAACTCGAGCTGCTGCGGGTTCATGTAAGCCTCCTCGGGCATCGCGAGGAGCTCCTCTTCGGTGCGGGGGATGTTATGGATCGTCTCGCTCATGGCGTTACACTATAACGTTACTGACACACGGTCACAACGGCCCCGCGCCGGTGACCCGAACCCTTGCGGGAGATACGATGGATTCAGCCAGCGACCACCGGAGCACCGACCTGCCGGACGTGGCGACCGGGACATCGCGCCGCGCCTCGACCCTCGACTGGGTGGGCATGGAGCGCATCGCACTGCCCCTCCAGGTGGCCGGGCAGCCGGTCGCCGCGCACGCCGATGCCGGGGTCAGTCTCGACGATCCGGAGGCCCGCGGCATCCACATGTCGCGGCTGTATCTGGCCCTGCGTATGCTGATCCACCGCGAACTGGACTGCGCGCGGCTGGGCCACGTGCTGGATGCGTTCCTCGAGTCGCACGAGGGGCTTTCGGGGCGCGCCGCGCTCTCGCTGGAGGGCGAGGCGCTGCTGGAACGGCCGGCCATGGTCAGCCCCCTGGCGGGCTGGAAGGCGTATCCGTTTCGCGTGGATGCGGAAAAGGACGACCGCGGTACGCAGATCCGCCTCGGGATCGAGATCGGGTATTCCTCGACCTGTCCCTGTTCGGCGGCACTCGCCCGCCAGGCGATCCAGGAACGCTATGATCAGGACTTCGGGACGGCGCCGCCGGATCCGGACCGGCTGCGTGAATGGCTGGGCAGCGAGGCGGGCATCATGGCGACACCGCACAGCCAGCGCAGCCGGGCGTGGGTGGAGGTGGGCGTGCGGCCGGATGCCGAGACCTTCCCGTTCCGCTTTCTGGTCGATCGGGTCGAGCAGGCGCTGGGCACCGCGCTGCAGACCGCGGTCAAGCGCGCCGACGAGCAGGCGTTTGCGGTGGCCAACGGCGGCAACCCGATGTTCTGCGAGGATGCCGCGCGGCGACTCGACGAGGCCCTGGAGGCCCCGTTCGGGGCGCGCGGTTACCGCATCCACGTGCGCCACGAGGAGAGCCTGCATGCGCACGATGCGGTGGCGCGGGTCGAGCGGCCGCCGCGCGGGGCCTGAGGCCGGGCAGCGGGGCTATGCCCGTTCTCCGTCCTGTTCCCCGGCCTGACCGTAGAAGCGCTGCAGCGGGTCCTCGAAGCTGCGGTGACGGTCGGCCATGGGCTCCGCCGATATCAGATAGTCGGCACCGTACTTGAGCCCTTCCTTCTGCCGGGCCATGGGCAGGGCACGGGCGCGCAGCTGTTCGATGTAGCCGCGCATGGACTCGGCGGTGCCCGGATCGGTGAAATGATCCAGCTGGCGCAGCGCGAGGTCGAGCTGCCCGTTCACGAAGCGTTCGCGGTAGCGGATCGGGAAGTAACGCGTCTCCATCACCCGGAAGCCCGCCTGGCCCAGCTGGCGAAGCACCCAGGGCGAGGGATACTCGCGGTACGGCATGCTGCCGCTCAGCAGCAGGCAGGCATCGCGGACGCGGCCGATCTCGCGCACCAGGCGTCCGGCCTCGGTGTCGGGTTCGCTGGGCACGTAGGGCTCCACGCCGATGATGTACAGCCGCTGGCCGACATGCGGGCGGATGCGGTGCAGGGCCTGCTCCTGCCAGTAGGGGGAGAAGCCCTCGATGGCACCGATGAAGTAGTCCAGCAGCACGGTGTCGAAGCGCTCGCCGTACAGCAGGTGTTCGGAGTGCCAGTTGCCCACCAGCACGCGGTCCTGTGGCCGGCGCCGGTCGCCCGCGGCCTCCTGCACCGTGCGCGCCATGTTCTGCGAGGCGGTGATGGCGGTCCAGCGTTCGGTGTCGAGCGCGGTGATCCACTCGATCGACTTGCGGCCGGTCCCGGCATCGAGAAAGCTGCCCCAGGGCAGCGATCCCTGCATCTGCTCGACGGCCTGAAAGATTGGCGAGCTCGTACCCGAGCCCTGCGGCTTTTCGCTCATGGTTGCATTCCTTGGTTGCAGAGGGAGATCGGAGAATCAGTTTGTGCGCCGCAGAGCGGCGCCCGCCCGGGCCAGCAGAGCCAGAAGCGGCAGCACGACCACCAGCACGGGTGCAAAGGGTTGATCCAGTGGCAGGCTGAGGCTCCACGCGACCAGGAAGCCCGCAATCGCCAGGCCCTGGGTCCACAGGAGCGCCCCGGTCAGGCCGCGGGCCAGAAAGGCCGCCCCCCAGGCCGGCAGCAGCAGGGTGGCCAGCGCCGCGGGCATGCCCAGCACCATGCTCCCGAGGACGATCACGGCGACCAGCCATGCGGTCTCCAGCCAGCGTGCGACCGCCGGCGGTGCCGGCGCGGCGGAGACGTCCGGGGCCAGCTGGGCGTGCAGCCAGACCCGGCGCAGCCAGGGCCACAGCACCGCGCTGGCCACCCCGGCGACCACGACCGTGATCAGCTCGTTCGGGCCGGCGAAATACAGCTGCCCCTCGGCCCACGCGGCGGCGGCCAGGCTCGCCTGCGAGAAATTGGCCGCCAGCAGGGTGACCGCGGCCAGTCCGCCCAGGAACAGCGCCAGCGGCAGGCGTTCGGCATCGCGGACCCGTTGCAGCAGGGCCATCACCCCGGCCCCCAGGGCCAGCGCGACCGGCAGCACCGGCCAGTGCAGGACCGAGGCCAGCACCCCACCGGCGGCGGCCCACTGGCCCAGCGCCAGCGCCTGCCAGACCGAGCCGCGCAGGAACAGGCCGCTGCCCGCCAGCGCCAGCACCAGCGTGATCAGGAATCCCGCCACGAAAGGCGTCAGCAGCAGATCAGACATGGGCGTCGAGATAGTCCTGCAGGGGGTGGCGTTCGACGCCGAGGGTGCCCAGCAGATCGTCGTCGTGGCTGGTCATCACCAGAGTGGTACTCGCGGGCAGGGCGGTGATGAGTTCCACCGCGTCGGCGCGGACCTCGGTGTCGAGGTGGTTGGCGGGTTCGTCCAGCAGCACCAGGTGCCGCGTGCCAGAGGGCGCGGCCTCAACGGGTGCCAGTACGGAGGCCAGGCGCAGGAGCTGCCACTGGCCGCCGCTGAGGCGGTCCAGACGCCGGCGCAGCAGCGCCCGGATGCGAGGGTGTTCGGGCACGCGCGTACCCATGGCCCGGAACCAGTCGTGTCCGGAAAGGGGCCATGGGTACGGGCGCGGATGATCCTGGGCCAGCAGGCTGATGCGGGTGCCGGGAGCGGTAGTGAGCCGCCCCCCGTGCACCCGCGCCTGCCCCGTCAGGCATTTGAGCAGCAGCGACTTGCCGGACCCGTTGGGACCGGTGAGCGCCCAGCGTGCCCCGCCCGGGACCGCAAGACTGAGCGGCCCGAGGACGGGGCGGTCAAAGCCTGGGCGCGCGGCCCGGGCCTCGATGACGGGGGAGTCGGACATCCGCGCGGCCTAGCGGGTGCGGAAGGTGGATGCCCAGGTTTCCATCAGCTCGAGGTAGCCGTCCAGGCCGGCGTCCTGGGGCGGATCCAGCGGTACGGCGTGGCTGTCCCAGCCGAGTTCGCGCTCGAGGAACTCGGCCCCGCGCGGCGGCTGGAACTCGGCGTACAGCACGTGACCGTCCATGTCTTCCAGCTCGCCGACCAGGCTCTGCAGGTGGCGACCGGTGGGCGGGATACCCGGTGCCGGTTCGAGGTAGCCGACGACCGTGGCGGGCAGCCATTCCTCGAGATAGTCGAGGTCCTCGTGATAGACCACGATGTTCTGGTCGGGGGCCAGTTCGCCGGCGAGGTCTTCGGCATGCTCGCGCAGCCGCTGCGCGGTCTCTTCAGCGCGTTCGCGATAGACGTCCGCATTGGCGGAGTCGAGCTCCGCGAGCCGCTCGCCCAGGGCCAGGCCGACTTCCGCCATGCGCAGGGGGTCGACATTGAAATGCGGATTGCCCTCTTCATGGACGTGGCCCATGTTGGGCCCGTCCTGGGTGATGGAGCGGCGCAGATCGACCTTGCCGGCGGCATAGAAATGGCCGGGCTGGCCCTCGTTGATGGCCGGGTTGGACGCACCGCGGGTGGCGGCCGGCAGCCAGCCTTCTTCCAGCCCGGCGCCCAGTTCCAGCAGCAGGTCGGCGTTGCGCAGGGCGGCCATGAAGCTGGGCCGGGCATCCAGATAGTGGGCGTCGCGGTCGGGCGCCGCCAGGACACGCACGCGGGTTTCGTCGCCGCCGATTTCACGCGCAAGTGCTCCCAGGCTGGAGGTCGTGGCGACCACGTTGAGCTCGTCTGCGGAGGCCTGAGCGGGCAGGAGCAGGGCGGTGGCGAGTGCGGCGGCGCTCAGGGCGGAGAGCCCGATGGCCGGACGTTGCTGCGGGGTCTTGCGGTTTTTCATGGGTACTCCTTGAAAAATGCAGGTTTTGCGCGAGGCCCGTGGCGGGGCCTCGCGCTCCGTGAGGGGTGCCGGGACTCGCTGGCCGGCCCCGACGGATCGATCAGAAGCGGTGCGCGCCGTGCGCGCCCAGCGCCACGTTCACCTGGAACATGAATTCGAGGCCGCGATCGCGGTCGCCATGATCGTCGACGAAGTCGTTCTGCGTGAGCTGCGCGCGCAGGAACACCGGCTCCACCGGACGGAAGGTGACCTGGGCCGAATGGCGGTACGAGGTGTCCATCGATTCGATCGTGAAGTATTCGTCCCCGTGGTGATGGCTGCCCTCGACCGCGTCGTTGGTCAGACCGAGGGCTTCGGTCCGCAGACCGGCCTGCCAGCGGGGAGCGAAGCCGTAGATGCCCTCGACATAGAGACCGTCCTGCTTCTCGGTCAGGCTGTCCGTCCCTTCCCAGTGCATATGGGTGTGGTGGCCATGGCCGTGTTCGTGGCCGTCAAACTGGTCCAGGCTGCGGCGGACGTAGAAATATTCGCCCTTCACGTTCCAGTCGCCGTGGCCGTAGGCACGGCCGGAGTCGTATTTGTAGACCGCGTCCAGGCCGGCGAACCAGGCATCGCCTTCAAGGGCGTGGCCATGGTCACCATGGATTTCGGTCACCCCGGTCTGGGTGACATAGCCGCCGGAGACGCCGAACCGGGCGGCATGATCGGGGCCGAAATCGGGCCCGACCCTGGCGAAAGCGGTGGCGATGCGCGGCCCGCTCTTCTCCGAGACCGGGCCGTCATCGAACGCGGCGATGCCGCCGTCCTGATCCCCCTGCAGGAGCTCCACGCCCAGCTGGGTGTAGGTCTCGGTCGGTGCGACCCAGGTCCCCTGCACGCCGATTTCCTGCAGGCCGTGGTCGCCGAACAGGTATTCGTTCACCAGCGGGCGGTCGACGAAATCCCAGTCGTGGACGTGGCGGCTGTTGATGTAGCCGATCTCCGACAGGAACTTGCCTGCCTTCAGCTGGAGGCCGGCCGGCAGGGAGCGGGTGGTCAGATAGGCCTCCTCGACCTCGATGTCGCTGTCGTCGAAGCCGATCATCAGGGTGCCGTCCAGCAGGCCGCCCAGGTCGGCCTCGAACACCAGTTCGTTGTGGCCGAGATTGAAACCGTCGTCGAAGGAATGGTCGTGATCATGGCCGTGGCCATGGTCGTGCCCGTCGTCGAATCCGGCGGGCTCGTGAACCCCTTCGCTCATCTCGTTGTAGTAGATCCCTTCCAGGATCAGCGAGATGTCCATGCCCCAGTCCGAACCCGAGTCGTCCGGGGCCTGGGCGGCGGCCAGGGCCGGTGTGGCGCAGGCCAGAACGGTCAGGCCCGTCAGGGCGTTGCGATGGTGTCGCGCGTTCAGCATGTCTTTTCTCCCCTTGTGAACACTGGTTGCCTCCGTTCATCGCTATTCATACGTTATAGCGTAACGAAAGAGCGTAAGAACGATATAATGTAACAATAGAGCGGTACAAGGGGCCGTCACCCCGGTGGGGGCAATGCCGGGAGGGAGAACGGAAAAAAAGCAGCCGCCCGTTACAGCGGGCGGCCAAACGTAGCGGAGGTTGGAGAGACAGGGGAGCGAAGAGGCCCCGGTCCCGGCGACACGCCAGAGTCCGACAACAATCGCGCATCTAAGTGAGAATTATATGCATCCGCGTTTGGGTGTCAATGAGGCCGATTCCAATGGCGCGCTTCATCGACCCGATGGGCGGCCGGTCGCGCGGGTTCAGGGTGCCGGGCCGCCCAGTCCGGCCTGGCGGAAGGCTTCTGCCCAGCGTTCGAGCTTGGCCTCGAGATCGAGGCGGGCAT
This sequence comes from Thioalkalivibrio sp. ALR17-21, assembly GCF_000420185.1. Classification (NCBI taxonomy): domain Bacteria; kingdom Pseudomonadati; phylum Pseudomonadota; class Gammaproteobacteria; order Chromatiales; family Ectothiorhodospiraceae; genus Thioalkalivibrio; species Thioalkalivibrio sp. ALR17-21. The sequence continues at coordinate 20,023 of NZ_ATUL01000022.1, forward strand.
TGGCCGGGCTGGTGGAGGGCAGGCGCACCGCGCTGACGCCCAGGGCGCGGGTCTCGCCGATGCGGCGGGCGCTTTCCGCGCCGTTGTGGACGATCAGGCGCAGGCCCGGGGCCTCGCGTGTCAGCCGACCGAGATCGTTGGGCTGCGGGTTGCGGATGGCACTGTCCAGACTGCCCTCGCGCGCGCAGGCGCCGTAGATGTCCCACAGCCCGACCCCGCAGTCGAGCAGGCGGGCGTAGCGCTCGGGCCAGGGCAGTTCCGGGAACGGCGGTCCGAGGATGCGCGCCATGATCGGCCAGAACTGGTTGCGCGGGTGGGCGTAATAGGCGGCCGCCTCCAGCGAGGCGACCCCGGGGAAACTGCCCAGCACCACGGCCCGGGTATCCGCGCGCAGCACGGGCTCGAACGCCCGCAACTCGGGACTGGCATGAGCGTCAGACATCAAGTTCCAGTGTAGGCAAATGCCGCCGCGGGTACACGTCCGCGAACGGGCATGATTCGGTCCGGTTCCTTGTGTATACTAGTTGTGTACACAAACGATGAGCAGGAGACGGCAGATGGAAACGGTCAGCGCCCGCGAGGCTCGCGAGCGGCTTGCCTGGGTTCTGGATCGCGTCGAGGCCGGGGAAGAGGTGGTGATCCAGCGTCAGGGGCGGCCGGTCGCAAGGCTGGTGCGGCCTTCGAGCCCGTTCCCGGGGTTTCCGGATCGCAGTGGCCTGCGTGCGGAACTGCCGCCCTGTGGTGAGGGAGGGGCGGAGACGGTTCGCGCGGGCCGCGACGAAGAGCGGTTCTGATGCTCTATTTCGATACCAGCGCGGTCCTGCCGTACTATCGTGAAGAAGCCGCCAGCCGCCCGGTTCAGCAGATGTTGCAGGCGAGCACACGCCCGGTGCTGGTCAGTCATCTGACACGGGTGGAGGTGGCTTCGGCCCTGGCCCGCTGGGTGCGCATGGGCGAGTTGTCCGAAGCTCAGGCGAACCGGATCGAGTCGCCATTCCTGGAGGACCTGCGGGCAGGTCGTTTTGTGCGGGTTTCGCTGGATCCGGAGGTGTTCGAGCGCGCCTGCCACTGGCTGCTTACGCGCCGTTCATCGTTGCGCACGCTGGACGCCCTGCACCTGGCGGCTGCCGAGATCTGCGGCGCGGAGCTGGTGACGCTGGATCGCCCGCTGGTGCAGGCCGCCCGGCTGTTCGGCGTGACGGTCCGGTGTCCCGGAGAGGACCCCGCGGAGCCGGGTCAGCTCGACTGACAGTCGCGGCACAGGCCGTGGAGTTCCACGGTGCGGGTCTCGATGGCGAAGCCGGTCTCGGCCGCGGCGGCCTCCAGGGCATGGCTGGCGGTGTCCGGGGTGTGAAATTCGATGATCCGGCCGCAGCCGTCGCAGATCATCAGCGCGGATTCGTGGCGTTCCCCGGGGTGGCTGCAGGCGACGAAGCCGTTAAGGCTCTCGATGCGGTGGATCAGGCCCTGTTCCAGCAGGAAGGCGAGGGTACGGTAGACCGTCGGCGGCTTGATGCTGCGGTCCTCGGACGACAGCGCGTGGATCAGGTCGTAGGCCTTGATCACGCCGTCGGTGCGCAGGATCTGTTCGAGGATGCGGCGGCGCTGCTCGGTCAGGCGCGCGCCGCGCCGGGTGCAGACCCGCTCGGCCTCGTCCAGGGCCTGCTGGATCGCGGTGTCGTCGATGGTGTGCTGGCGAGTGGCCGTGGTCATGCCGCCAAGCTTAATCCATATGCACGCGCGGGGGCGAACACGGCCCGGACCGTTTACTGCAACAGCGACAGCGGCGGGGCCTCGGCGTCGGCGTCTTCCCCCGGGGCGCGATGGTGGTAGGCCGTGCAGTTGCGTCCGGCGTGCTTGGCATCGTAAAGGGCGTTGTCCAGGCGCTTGAGCAGGGTGTCGGGGTCGTCGTCGCGGTGCAGGATCGTGACGCCGAGGCTGATGGTCACCGGCCCGGCATCTTCGAACGGCGTCGCGGCGATCTCGCGGCGCAGGCGTTCCGCCATGTACCGGGCGCCCTCGGCGTCGGTCTCCGGAAGCAGCACCACGAATTCCTCGCCACCCCAGCGCGCAAGGAAATCCGCGCGCCGAAGCGAGTGGGCGACACGACGGGACAGCTCGACCAGTACGCGATCCCCGATGTCGTGCCCGTGGGTGTCGTTGAGGCGCTTGAAGTGGTCGATGTCGAACAGGATGGCACCCGCCTCGCTGGCGTAACGCTCGGTCCGGGCCAGTGCCCGGTCCAGCTCGGCATCGAACCGCTGGCGGTTGTACAGCCCGGTCAGGCGGTCGGTGGTGGCCTCGTGTTCCAGTTCCGCTTCCAGGCGCTTCTGCTCCGAGATGTCGTGGAACACGGCGACAAAGTATTCGAGCTGGCCGGCTTCATTGCGCACGGCGCTGATGCTTTCCCATTGCGGGTAAACGCTGCCGTCGCGGCGGCGGTTCCAGATCTCGCCCTCCCAGTGGTCGTTTTCCAGTAGTTCGGTCCACAGCCGGTGGTAGAACTCCAGATCCTGGCGGCCGGACTGCAGCACGCGCGGATTCTTGCCGAGGACCTCGTCCTCGGCATAGCCGGTGATGCGTGTGAAGGCATGGTTCGCGCGCAGGATCCGGCCCTGAGGATCGGTCACCACGATGGCCTGGGCACTGTCGAAGGCGGTCGCCATCAGGCGCACCTCGCGCTGGCTGCGGTAGCGTTCCATCGCGTAGTGCAGGGCGCGCGCCAGCAGGGCCGGGTGCAGTTCTTCCTTGGGCAGGAAGTCCTGGGCCCCCAGGCGAATTGCCCCGGTCCCGGTACCCCGGTCCTGGTGGCCGGTCATGACCACCACCGGGATGCCGCCCGCGGACTCCACCAGCAGGCGCAGGGTATCCAGGCCCTGTGAGTCGGGCAGTCCCAGGTCGAGCAGGGCGATGTCGAAGGGACGCTCTTCCAGAAGCCCCAGGGCCTCGCGCAGGCGGCCGGCCCGTTCCACCACGTAGCCCCGCTCGGCGCAGTCGTCCAGCAGATCCTCGACCAGCTCGGCGTCGGCGGGGTTATCCTCGATCAGCAGCAGTCGGTACTCGCTCATGGCACCGAGTGTCCGCTTGCGCCCGCGCGCGAGGGCAGGGTGGCGGCATGCAGCCAGAACTCGCCCAGCCGTCGAGTGAGCTCCAGGAATGCGTCAAAATCCGGGGGCTTGGTCAGGAAGGCGCTGGCGCGGTGCTCATACGACCGGGTCACGTCCTCGGGGGCGTTCGAGGTGGTGAGGATCACTACCGGCAGGCTCTGCAGCTTCGGGTCGTTCTTCACCGCGGCCAGTACCTCGCGTCCGTCCATGCGCGGCATGTTGAGGTCCAGCAGCATCATGTCGGCCTGTGGCGCGCCGGCATGTTCGCCCTCGCCGCGCAGATAGGCCATGGCCTCCACCCCGTCGCTCACCGGGTGCAACTCCGCCGCGAAACGGTGGTGCTCGAAGGCCTCGCGCAGCAGCTCGACGTCTTCGGGCGAGTCTTCGGCCAGGAGAATGGTGACGGGGTTCATCGGGTTGCGGTTCCGCGGTGACAAGTCTGGAATAGATCTTAGTCTAGCGCTTGGCGCGTGGTCGAGACGATAGCCCCGCCCCTCGGCGCAGGAGTTCAGCTGGCAGAGGTCGCATCCGCAGGCTGCCGCGGGAGGGTGAGGCGGAACGTCGTGCCGTGGCCCTCGCCGTCCGACTCGGCCCGGATCCGGCCGCCGTGGCGTTCGGTAATGCGCCGCGCCAGTGCCAGTCCGGCCCCGGTGCCCGGGTATTCGGCGCGGCCGTGCAGGCGCTGGAATACCTGGAAGATACGCTCGCTCTGTTCCGGGTCGATGCCGATCCCGTTGTCGGTTACGCGGATCTCCCATTCGTCGCCCCGTTCGTCACAGCCCACGTGAATCTCGGGGGCTGCATCGGGTGGCCCGTACTTGATCGCATTCGACAGCAGGTTCTGGAACAGCCGCATCAGCTGCCCGGCGTCGCCCTGTACCGTGGGCAGCGGATCGCGGGAAATGCGGGCCCCGCTGTCCTGGATCGCCGTGTGCAGGTTGCCGCAGGCGTCGTCCAGTGCGCGCGTCAGGTCCACCGGTGCGAAGGCTTCGCCCATGCGCTGAACGCGGGAGTACTCCAGCAGGTCCTGGATCATCTGCCGCATGCGCCCGGCCGCGTCGGTGGCGGTGTCGATGTAGCGCCGGGCCTTGTCGTCCAGGGCGTCGGCATGGCGTCGCTTCAGCAGCCCGAGGTAGCTGTTGATGATACGCAGCGGTTCCTGCAGGTCGTGCGAGACTGCGTACGCGAACTGCTCCAGCTCGGCATTGGAACGCTCCAGTTCCCGCTCGATGCGCTTGCGTTCGGAGATGTCGCGGATGATGGTCGAGGTCTGGGCGATCGCTCCATCCGTGTCGCGATGGATCAGCAATACCTGCGACGCCGGTCGTTCGCGGCCCTCGGCGTCCAGCAGTGCGGTCTCGCCCTGCCACTGACCGTGTTCCATCGCCGCCGGCAGGGCCTCTTCGCGCACGCGCTCCAGCGCCCAGGGCGGATGCACGCGCTCGATGGTGCCTTCCACGGTGTCCATCTCGCGCGGCAGCCCGGCGCGATTCCAGCCGGTCTCGGGGTCCCAGTGGTCGGCGAGCTCGGGCTCCGGCAGACCCATCAGCCGCCGGCCGGCGGCATTGAGGTAGAGCATCGATCCGTCGGGGCCGTGCATCGACACCACGTCCGGGGTGCTGTCGAGGATCGCCACCAGCCGTCGCAGGCTCTCCTCCAGCTGGCGTTGTTCGGTGATGTCCTGCACCGTACCCAGCATGCGTGCCGGCTGGCCGGCGTTGTCGAATTCGGTGTAGCCGCGCTCGCGCACCGTGCGGATCCCGCCATCCGGCCGGACCACGCGGTGTGCGATGTCGTAGGGCTCGCCGGCGAACGAGGCCTCCAGGGCGGCCTGTACTGCCGGGCGGTCATGGGGATGGACCGAATCCATAAAAGTCTCGTGGGTCACCGGCCCGCCTTCCGGATGACGGCCGAAGATGCGGTGGACCTCTTCCGACCAGCGGATCTCGTTCGTGCGGAAATCGGAGATCCAGTTGCCCATGCGCGCGATCCGCTGCGCCTCGTTGAGCTCCGCCTCGCGCTGGCGCAGGACGTTCTCGGTGGCCACGCGCTCGGAGATGTCGCGGATGATGGTCGAATAGCGGCGCACCGCGCCGGTTTCGTCGAAATGCGCGACCACGGTCTGTGACACCGGCAGCTCGCGGCCGTCGCCGGCCAGTATGGCCATCTCCCCCTGCCATACGCCGTTGTGGCGTGCTTCGGGCAGGGCCTCTTCCTGCAGGCGGCGCCGGGCCCACTCGGGATGGAGACCGCCGACATCGTGGAGGCTCGCCTCGGCCGAGTCTGCGAACCCCATGGCACGGTTGAACGAAGGGTTCTGGTACAGGATGCGGCCATCGGGGTCGGCCATGCCGATGAAATCGGGCGCGGCTTCCAGGATCTGCAGGAGGTCTTCGCGCTGGCGTTCGGCCTGGTGGCGTTCGGTGACATCTTCCACCACGCCGTCGAACACGGTGTCCTGTTCGGTCTCGTGGGCGCGTGCCGTGATCGCACACCGGATCGCACGGCCGTCCAGGGTCCGCAGGTCCAGTTCGCGACGATGCACCTCGCCCCGGGCGAGGAGGTCGTCGCTGAAGCGGCGGCGTTCCTCCGGGTCGGTATATAGCTCGGCGGTGGAACGGCTCAGGAGTTCCGCTATGGAGCCGGCGCCGAAGATCCGCGCCATGGCCGGGTTGACGTAGTCGAACTGCCCCGTGTGGCCCGGCAGGTTGCGGTAGACCCCGACCGGCAGGGTGTCGAAGATCGCCTTGTAGCGTTCCAGCTCCCGCAGGTAGCGGCGGGTGTCGGTGGCATCGTGGATGATGGAGTGCAGATAGCGCTTGCCGCGCAGCCACACCGGGCCGGAATAGACCTCCACGTCGCGGATCTCACCGCTCGCGACGCGGTGGCGAAAGCGGAAGTACAGCCGCTCCTCCTCAGCGGCCCGTTCCATCTCGGTCCGAACCTCCTCGGCGGAGAGGGTGTTGATCGCCTGGATGGGGCGTTTTTTCAGCTCTTCGATCGACCAGCCGTAGAAGGTCTCGGCGGCGGGATTGGCGTCGACGATGCGGCCGTCGTCCGGGTCGATCAGCAGCTTGACCGCGACATTGTTGGTGAACGTCTGCTGGTAGAAATGTTCGAGTTCGTCGCGCTCGGCCTCGCTGGCCTTGCGCGCGTCGATGTCGGTGGCGGTCAGGGCCAGACGCGCCGCGCCATCATCGGCGTCGGGCAGGCGGCTCAGCGCCAGTTCCACCCACAGCGGCGGTCCCTGCCGGGGGAGCAGGCGGCATTCGTCGCGCCACTCGCCGGTCTCGCCGTAAATGAGCGAATGGATCGCGGCCGCCACCCGGTCGGCCTCGGCGGAGGCCACCCACTCCGTCAGCGTCTGCCCGACGAGGACGTCCGCTTCCCGAGCCAGCAGCCCGGACAGGCGCCGGTTGGCGGCGCGCAGACACCCGTCGGCGTCCACGACGGCCATGCCGACCGGGGCGTGTTCGAAGAAGGCGGAATGCGTGTTCTCGGGGTCCATGGCGTGTTGCCCGCCGAAGATCGGGCGGCGGTCGGGAGACAGGGCCGCCAATTCTGCCACGCAGCGTCTGCCCGCACGAGGCGGGGGCAGCGTCAGTCGGCGTGGCGTTCGTGCGGTACGGCGCCGAAGCCGGCGGGGCGGCAGCCGAAACGGGCGGCGGCCCAGGCCGCACGCGCCGCCTGGGGTTCTTCGGCGGTCTTGCGAATGTGTTCGTCGACCGCGCGCAGGCGCGGGCGGAGGCCTTCGCCATTGGCGATCTGGATCGCCAGTCCCGGCCGCGCGTTGAGCTCCAGGATCAGCGGGCCGTGGCGGCGGTCGATGACCACGTCGACGCCCAGATAGCCCAGGCCGCTGAGTTCGTAGCAGCCCGCGGCGAGTTCCATGAGTTTGTCCCATCCCGGGATCGCCAGGTCCACCAGGCTGGCTTCGGTGTCCGGGTGGACCCATACGGGCTGGTTGTGCTGCACGCCACCCAGGGTATGTCCGCTTGCGAGGTCGATGCCGGTGCCCACCGCCCCCTGGTGGAGGTTGGCCTTGCCGTCCGATTCCTGCGTCGGCAGGCGCAGCATGGCCATGACAGGATAGCCGCGATAGACCACCGTGCGGATATCCGGAACACCGGTATGGGTCACCTCGGCGAAGATCTCGGAGAATTGCACCCGTTCCTCGATCAGTGCGACGTCCGGCCGCCCGCCGAGGCTGTACATCCCGGACAGGATCCCGGAGACATGGTCCTGCAGCTCGCTGACCTCGTGCATGCGCCCGCCGGCCCGGCGCAGCCGCTCACCGCGCCAGCCGGAGATCACCATGATCCCGTCGCCGGCCGCGCCATGGGCCGGTTTGATGACGAAGCCGTTCGCGTGTTCGCGCAGTTGCCGCTCCAGGCCGCGCAGCTGATGGTGACTGTGAATGACACCGATGAGCTCCGGCACGGCCAGGCCGGCGGCGCTGGCCAGCTGTTTGGTCATCCGCTTGTCGTCCACGCGCGGATAGTGGCGCCGTGCGTTGTATTCGGCGATGTACAGGCCGTTGCGCGCATTCATGCCGAGGATGCCCTGCCGGCGCAGGGTCGACGGGCGTACGAAACGGGGCCACCAGCCGGCCATCAGTCGGGTTTCCTCAGGGCGTCCTGCATCTTCCCGAAGCGGAACAGCTCGGTCAGGCGGTAGCCGGTGTAGCGCCCGAGCAGCAGGGTCACGGCGAGGATGACCAGCAGGAGTTCGGGGAACACGAACAGCAGGTGCTCGAGCTGGCGACTGGCCATCAGGCCATAGGCCGCCGCAGCCACGATCAGGCTGCCGACCCCCTGGGAGATGGCATCCGCCGGGCCGTGTTCTTCCCATACCACCGACATGCGCTCGATGGTCATGGCCAGGATCACCATCGGGAACAGCGACAGGGCGAGGGCACGTTCCAGCCCCAGGTGGTGGGCCAGGATGGACAGCCCCAGCATCAGCATGATGACCACGCTGACCACGGCGGCCAGGCGGGGTACCAGCAGGAGCCGCAGGTGTTCCAGGTAGAAACGTACCGCCAGCCCGAGCGAGACGATCAGGGTGAACAGGATGACCCCGGCCAGCAGCTGGGTCTCGCGAAAGGACAGGGCGATCAGCACCGGCATGAACGTGCCGAAGGTCTGGATGCCGATCACGTTGCGCAGCAGCACGATGATCATGGCCCCAAGCGGGACCATCAGCAGCACGCGATAGGTGTTCTGCGTGCCCAGCGGAAGTTCCAGTGGCGAGAAATCGAGGATGCGGGTGTCCAGGGTCTCCCCCAGGCGCTGAGCGGTGCCCAGTGCGTCCTGCACGCTGCGGGTCACCGCGAAGCGCAGTTCTTCTCCGGTGCCGTTACGGACCTCGAGGATCGGCGCGTCGCCATGGCTCCAGACCACGACGTCGTCGGGGTAGTCGATGTTGCCGTTCAGCGGATGCACCGGAACCCAGCGCTCGGTGTTGTGCACCTCCAGCCAGGTCTCCGGCTCGATATTGCGATGCCCGTCGCGCAGCGGGATGACCGTGACCGCGCGGGCGGGGATGCGGGCGACGGAGAGCAGGTCGATCAGGGTCTGCGTGCGCAGTTCGCGGTCGCCGTCATCCATCACGAACAGCGACGCGTTGCCGTCCGCTCCCGCGCCTCCCAGGTCCCGGACCAGCACCGTGGCAAAGCTCTGGATGCCGGAGGAGCGTTCGCGCACGCTCTGGATCAGGGCCTCGGCGGCTGAATCGAAGGGTTCGTCCCATTCGCGGGGCGCCACCGGTCCGGGGTACTCCGCATGCGGGCCGGCGCTGGCGTCGCGATAGAGCGTGGTGCGGTAATAGAGCGTCTGCTCTCCGCGCGGGTCGCGCGAGGTCCACTGCGTGACGCGGTCATCCGTGCCGTGCGACGTGGTCAGGCCGTACCCTCGGGAGATGAAGTTCTCGTCCAGCCGGGCGAAGTTCGGGAGCCGTTCGGGGATGCGCAGCCGGACCTCGGCCGCCCCGCCGGTTGGCTGGAAGCGGATGCGCGATTCCACCACCCAGGTGTCGGCCGTCGCACCCGGCTGCAGGGGCATGTCGAGCAGGGTGGCCTTGTAGAGAAAGATGCCGAACCCCGCCCCCAGCAGGAGCAGGATCAGCAGGGGCAGATGGAACCGTTTCATTCGTCGGCGTCACTGCTGTCTTCGTCCGCCGGGCAGTCCGGTGGCAGCAGGTGTTCGTTGCCGGAGTCCACCAGGATGTGCCCGGCCATGTGGCTGCGGCCCACCAGCAGCTGGTAGGTGAGTTCCGTGCGGTCCACCAGGGTGGTGTCGGCTTCGATCTTCCGGTCGCCGAGGCACAGTTCGAGGCGCACGACGTGCCGTTCATCGAGTTCGCCACTATGCTGGCGGATGCGGGCGCTGCGTTCGATGGGGCGCTCCAGGGTGATGCGGGCGTCTTCGTTGTGCGGATCGATGATCTCGAAACGGATCCACTTCTCGTCATCGCGCTCGAAGGTTTCCTGCTGTAGCGCGTTGAGAGAGGAGGAAGTGGCGCCGGTATCCAGGCGTCCCTCCAGGGTGATGTCCTCTTCGAGGATAGTGGCGTCTTCCACGGTGCCGAGAATGGTCAGGGAGGAAGGCGTTCCCGCGATCGAGGGGGGGTGCGCCACGGCCGTGAGCAGGGCCACAAAAACCGCGGCCGATTTGGGTACACTGACGGTCGGGCGCATACAGTCGACGATGGTTCGGGATGAAGCCATGGATGATATTGCATGCCCGGACGATGCGCCCTAACACGATTCACATAACAAGGAGCCGGCCATGAGCTGGGTGATCGACCTCGCCGACCTGACCATGAATGACGTTGCCGAGACCGGTGGCAAGAACGCCTCGCTGGGCGAGCTGCTGGGGCAGCTGGGGGCCGCCGGGGTGCGGGTGCCGGGCGGTTTTGCCACTACCGCGTCGGCGTTTCGCACATTCCTGGCGCGTGACGGACTGGATACCCGCATCAAGGAACGCCTGTCCGGGCTGGACATCAACGACATCGAGGCCCTGCGCGCCGCCGGGCGCGAGGTGCGCGGCTGGATCGAGGCCGCCCCGCTGCCCGCGGAGCTGGAAGACGCGATCCGCGAGCATTACGCGAAGCTGGGCGAGGACGTGCCGGTGGCGGTGCGCTCGTCGGCCACCGCCGAGGACCTGCCCGAGGCCTCGTTTGCCGGCCAGCAGGAGACCTTCCTCAACGTGCGCGGCATCGATGCCCTGCTGCAGCGGGTGCGCGAGTGCTTCGCCAGCCTGTACAACGACCGTGCCATCGCCTACCGCGTACATAATGGCTTTGCCCACGACGAGGTGGCGCTGTCCGCCGGGGTGCAGCGCATGGTGCGCTCGGACATCGGCGCCTCCGGGGTCATCTTTACCCTGGATACCGAAACCGGTTTCCGCGACGCGGTGTTCATTACCGGCGCCTGGGGCCTGGGCGAGACCGTGGTGCAGGGTTCGGTGAACCCCGACGAATATCAGGTGTACAAGCCGGCGCTGGCGGCCGGCAAGCGCGCGGTGATCGGGCGCACGCTGGGCACCAAGGCGATCCGCATGGTGCTGACCGAGGACGGCACGCAGACCGAGGATACCCCGGAAGAACTGCGCCGGCGTTTCTGCCTGTCGGATGGCGACGCGGAGCAGCTGGGCCGTTTCGCGGTGGCGATCGAGCAGCACTACGGCCGGCCGATGGACATCGAGTGGGCGCAGGACGGCGATACCGGCGAGCTGTTCATCGTGCAGGCGCGTCCGGAGACGGTGGAGAGCCGCGTGGAGATAGGCGGCGGCGAGACCTACAAGCTGGGTGCGCACGATGTCGAGCCACTGGTGACCGGACGTGCAATCGGTTCGCGCATCGGCAGCGGCGTGGTGCGGGTGCTGGAGTCGCCCGACGAGATGCACCGCATGGAGGAGGGCGACATCCTGGTCGCGGACATGACCGATCCCGACTGGGAGCCGATCATGAAGCGGTCCGCGGCCATCGTGACCAACCGCGGCGGGCGCACCTGTCACGCGGCGATCATCGCGCGCGAGATGGGCGTGCCGGCGGTGGTCGGCTGCGGCGATGCCACCGAAAAGCTGAGCGACGGCTTCGAGGCCACGGTGTCCTGCGCCGAGGGGGACGACGGCCACGTGTATCCGGGGCATATCTCCTTCGAGGTGGAGAAGGCCTCTCCGGAACAGTTGCCGGAGCTCCCGCTCAAGCTGATGCTCAACGTCGCCAACCCCGGGCGCGCCTACGCCTTCTCGCAGCTGCCGCACGCGGGCATCGGTCTGGCGCGGCTGGAGTTCATCATCAACGGCACCATCGGCGTGCATCCGCTGGCGCTGCTGGACTACGCCGAGGATCCGCAGCGCCTGGAGCCGGCGGTGCGCGAGCGGATCGCCGAACGTCTGCACGGCTTTGACGATGGCCCCCGCGAGTTCTTCGTGCGCAAGCTGTCCGAGGGGATTGCGACGCTGGCGGCGGCCTTCGCGCCGGAACCGGTGATCGTGCGGCTGTCGGACTTCAAGTCCAATGAATATGCCCACCTGATCGGCGGGGGCGGTTACGAGCCGGAGGAAGAAAACCCGATGCTGGGGTTCCGTGGCGCTTCGCGCTATCGCGCCTCCAGTTTCCGTCCGGCGTTTGCCATGGAGTGCGAGGCCCTGCGCCGCGTGCGCGACGAGATGGGCCTGGACAACGTGCAGATCATGGTTCCCTTCGTGCGCACCCTGAAGGAGGCCGACGATGTTCTGCAGGTGCTGGAGGAGGAAGGCCTGAAGCGCGGCGAGAACGGGCTCAGGGTCGTGATGATGTGCGAGATCCCGTCCAACGCCCTGCTTGCGGATGACTTCCTCGAGCGCTTCGACGGGTTTTCCATCGGTTCCAACGATCTGACTCAGCTGACTCTGGGGGTCGATCGCGACTCGGGGCTGGTGGCGGAGTCCTTTGACGAGCGTGACGAGGCCGTGAAACAGTTGCTGGCGATGGCCATTCAGGCGGCGCGCCGGCAAAACAAGTACGTGGGGATCTGCGGGCAGGCGCCCTCGGACTATCCCGAGCTGGCCGGCTGGCTGATGGAACAGGGTATCGATTCGCTGTCGCTGAACCCGGATGCCCTGATCTCCACCTGGAAGAGTCTGGCGCAGCTGCGCCAGGCGGGCGGCCGGGGGTGACGTCCATGGCGGGCGGCGAACCGGAGGAGCCGCGCTGCCCGCAGGTGTACCTCGTGTCCGACGGCACGGGGATCACCGCGGAAACCCTGGCGCGGTCACTGTTCACCCAGTTCCCGGCGCTCGCGCCGGACTGGCACCGGCTGCCTTTCGTGCAGTCGCCGGGGCGGCTGTCGTCGGCGTTCGCGCGCATCGGGGAGGGGCCGCAGCCGGCGCTGGTGGTGGCGACCCTGGCCGATGGCCAGCTGCGGGCGCAGCTGGAGCATTGCCCGGTGCCGGTGATCGACGTGCTCGGGGAACACCTGGGACGCCTGGAGGCGATCCTTGGGGCCCAGGCCGAGGCGGTGGCGGGGCGTGCCCACGGGCGCGGCGATGCCGAACGCTACGACCGCCGGATCGACGCCCTGAACTACACCCTGGCGCATGACGACGGCCTGGCCAGTACCGATCTCGCGGTGGCCGACGTGGTGCTGCTGGGAGCCTCGCGCTCCGGCAAGACCCCCACCAGTCTGTATCTGGCGATGAACTACGGACTGTTTTCGGCCAATTACCCCCTGGTGCCGGAGGATCTGGACCACGGCGGGACGCCGCACATGCCGCAGCCCCTGCGCGGGCTGGAAGGGCGCATGGTCGGGCTGACCATTCATCCGCGCCGTCTGGCACAGATCCGCGAGGCGCGGCGCCCGGGCAGCCGCTACGCCAGCCTGGAGCAGTGCCGGGCCGAGACCCGGGCGATCGCAACCTTTCTCGAAGTCTGGGAGCTCCCGCAGCTGGACGTTACCGAACGCTCGGTCGAGGAGATCGCCACCCGGGTGCGCGACCTGCTGGAGCTGCCGCGCTGAGTCAGGCGGCGTCCGGCAGTCCGAGGCGGGCGAGCCAGTCGGCCGGGTCGCCATTGCAGACCAGGAATTCCGGGTTGAGCAGGCTCTCGCGGGTGTTGTAGCGCAACTCGTTGCCTTCCAGATCGGTGACGCGGCCGCCGGCCGAGCGCACCACCGCGTGGGCGGCGGCGGTATCCCATTCCGAGGTCGGTCCCAGACGCGGGTAGATGTCGGCGCTGCCTTCCGCCACCAGGCACAGCTTCATGGAGCTGCCGAGGCTCACCAGCTCGTGCGGTCCGATGCGTTCCAGCACCGCGTTCAGTCGCTCGGCGCCGTGCGACCGGCTGCCGGCCACGCGAACCGTCTCCTCCCGGGTGCGCGGCGCGGTCACGCGGATGGGTGTGCGCGGCCCGTCGCCGTCGCGACGGAAGGCTTCGCCGTCGATCTGCCCGGCATACAGGCGCTGCAGCACCGGGCACCAGACCACGCCCAGCACCGGTTCGTGGTTGTGGATCAGCGCGATGTTGACGGTGAACTCGCCGCTGCGCTTCACGAATTCGCGGGTGCCGTCCAGCGGGTCGATCAGCCAGTAGGTGTCCCAGTCCTGGCGGGTGGCGAACGGGATGTCCTGGCCTTCCTCCGACAGCACCGGCCACTGCGGGGCGATCTCGCGCAGGCCGTCGCTGATCACGCGATGGGCGGCCAGATCGGCCTCGGTGAGCGGCGAGCGGTCGTCCTTCTCGGTGACGGCAAAGCGGGTCTCGTAGATCTCGAGGATCGCGCGGCCGGCGTCCTCGGCCACGGTGCCGACCTCGTTGAGCAGGGCGGACAGGGCCGCGCCTTCGGGCACGGCAACGGATGCGGTTTCGGTCACGGGCGGCTCCTCAGGTGTTCCCGGATCATGTACAGCGCGGCGATGGAACGGGCCTCGGTGCAGTCTTCGCGCTGCACCAGTTCCTCCAGGGCATCCAGGGGCCAGGGCACCACCTCGATGGCCTCGGGTTCGTCACCCTCGGCGCGCTGCTCGTAGAGGTCCTCGGCCAGGACCAGATGGGTCTGATGGCTCATGTAGCCGGGGGCCACGGTCAGGCTGCCCATCGCCGTCAGGCGACGGCCGGCATAACCGACCTCCTCCATGATCTCGCGGTTGGCCGCGGCGATGATCTCCTCCCCGTACTCCATGCGCCCCTTGGGCAGGCCGAGTTCGTAGCGGTGGGTGCCGGCGGCGTATTCGCGGATCAGGAGGACATGGCCATCGTCGCGTACCGGGGCGATGATCACGGCCCCGTTGCCGCGGCTGACCAGGCGCTCGAAACAGGCATGGGCCCCGTTGCTGAATTCCAGGTCCAGCTCCTCCACTTCGAACAGGCGGCTTCGGGCCACCGTGCGGCGTTCGTGGACGGCGGGCTTGTCGCGGCTCATTGCGGGTCCATCGGTCGGGGCGTCCGGGGGCAGACAGGCTGCTCCCCGGACGCGGGTCACTCGTCGCGGCTCAGCCGGATCCGGGTCTCCAGCTCGCCTTCGAAGGTGGTGTCCAGGATCATGCCGTGCTCGAAACCCCGGACGTCCACGCCGGGCTGTCGTTCGGGGGCCGTGTCTTCCAGCGTCAGGTCCAGATCGCCCCAGGACAGCGTGAGCGTCACGCGCATGGGGAAGTAGCCGTCCAGGAAGCGGCGCATGAACGGCCCGTTCTCCAGTACGTACTCGCCGTTGCCCCGGCTCTCGACCACCCGCATCTCGGCTTCGACACACAGCTCCGAGGCCTCGGTGACGCCGATGACGACGACCCGGTCGTCCTCGGCCCAGGCATCTTCGACCTCGTCGGCGCTGGCCACTCGCAGGCCCCGGATGTTCGGCTCATTGTACACGATGGACATGCGGCTGATCTCGGCCAGGCCACTGTGGCACTGGCGCAGCCGCACCCATCCGTCGTTCAGGCTGTCTTCGTCGAGGGTCAGGTGGTTGTCGTGGTGATGCAGCGGTGTGTCGCGCTCTGCCGGCGGCTCGGCGTAGATCCGCAGTTCGGGGCTGGTGGTCTGGGCGTCCTCGGGATCCACCTGACCGGGGCCCGGGGGGGCGTCCTCCCACAGGCTGTCGTCCTCCAGCGGGTCGTAGTCCGGGTCATCCGGGTCCATCGCCATGGCGGGTGCCGTCGCCAGGGCGCCGCCCAGGGCCAGGATCAGTCCCGCCGCAACCGCGCCGGGTCCGCGTGCCGTTCGTGTTTCGGTTATTCTGTGCATCGTCAATCCCGTCGTTGCTTCCCCACATCTCATGGACTCGCAGACCCGCGCGAAAAATCCCGAGACGCCCGCCGCGCCGGTGGACTGGTCGCGGGTGGATACCGTGCTGTTCGACATGGACGGCACGCTGCTGGACCTGCACTTCGACAACCGGTTCTGGGGGGAGCTGATCCCGCAGGAATACATGCGCTGCCAGCCCGATGACCCGGAATGCGCGCGCCGGCGGCTGGAAGACGAGATGCAGCGGGTGCGCGGGCGGCTGGAGTGGTACTGCGTCGACCACTGGACGCATTTCACCGGTCTCGACGTGCTCGCGCTCAAGCGCGAGCTTGCCCATCACGTGGCCATCAAGCCGCACGCCGTCGAGGTCCTGGACCGGATCGCCGCCAGCGGGCGGGAACGGGTGCTGGTGACCAACGCCCATCCGGAGGTGTATGCCTTCAAGCACCGTCTGACCGGGATCGGGGACCATCTCGACCGCATTGTCTCCGCCCATGACCTGTTCTGTGCCAAGGAGGAGACGGTCTTCTGGGAGCGGCTGCAGGCTGTCGCTCCGCACGATCCGGCCCGGACCCTGTTGGTGGATGACAACCTGCATGCCCTGGCCAGCGCGCGCGAGGCGGGTATTGGCCAGCTGCGCGGGATGCGCTATCCGGACGAGCGCGGTGCCCCGATGAACAGCGACGAGTGGGCGCTGCTGGAGGACCTTTCGGATCTGCTGGACGGGCTCACTTGACCGGCGTGGGCATGTTGCGGATCCGGTCCAGACGGATGTGCACGGCCTCGCCCTCGCAGGTGCCTTCCAGCCAGTGATGCCCGTGGTCGTCCGCGGTGACCTCGTGCGGGGTAACCCGACCCATCCAGGCGCGGCCGGCATCGGGCCCGGCATCGGGCCCGGCCCAGTGCAGCTGCAGGGTTTCGCCGGTCAGGATGGCGATTTCCAGGCGTTCGAGGATGTGGCGCGGGGTTTCTTCGGTCATGGTGTCTGCGGTCCGGGTGGCTGGCGGTAGTCGGTCGGGTCGGGGACGTCGGCCGCGGCGAAGGCGGCCTGGCGGGCGTGGCACTGGGGGCAGCGGCCGCAATGGCGTTCCTGACCCAGCAGGCAGCTCCAGGTCAGGCGCCATGGCACTCCGTCCTGTGCGCCCCGGCGGATGATATCGGCCTTGCCGAGTTCCTGCAGCGGGGCGGCCACCGACAGGCCGGGAACCAGCCGGGCGGCCAGCGAGCCGAAGTCCTGCAGGAAGGCCGCGCGGCTGCCCGGACCGTGCCCGGCGTCCTCGCGGTTGAGCGCGAGCAGGATCCGTCCGGCACCGTGGTGCTGGGCCAGATTGACCGCGAGCGCCAGGATCAGCAGATTGCGCTGCGGCAGCGGGACATGCCCGACCCAGTCGGAACGCCGGGTGAACGCCTCGCGCAGGGCCCCGGTTTCCACGGTTTCCAGGCGCACGCCCTCGGCTTCGGCCAGGGCGAGGACCGCGGCCCGCTCACGCGCGGCATTGCGCTGGCCATAGTCGGCCCAGGTGGCGATGAGGGGGCGGTTTTCGGCGCACCACCGGCGCAGCAGGGCGGCGCTTTCGACGCCGCCGGAGAGCAGGAGCAGGTCGGGTTCCGGGTTCATGGCTACAAATTATGCGCCGCGCGGGAACGTCGCCAGAGACCGGGACGGGGACGGGGTGGGAGCCGCGGAACCCGGGGGCATGGTCGTGGCCTCATTGATGGGACTTCACCGGGAGCAGACAGACGATGATTGAGCAGTTGCGGGCGCGCTGGCAGCAGCTGATGCGCGCCGAACGCAGTGACAGCGAGACCGGCGACGAACAGGAGCGCCTGCAGCGGGCCGCGGCCGCGCTGATGATGGAGGTGTGCCGTGCCGACTTCCAGCTGGTGGATGCGGAGCTGGAGACCGTGCGCGCCAACCTGATCGAGATGTTCGGACTGGACGACGAGGCGGCCGATGCCCTGCTGGACATCGCACGGGAAAAGAGCGATGCGCTGGTCTCCCTGCATCCGGTGGTGCGCGAGGTGAACGCTGCCTTCGATGCCGATCAGAAGGCGGCGATCATGAAAGGCCTGTGGCGCTCGGCGCTGGCCAACGACGAACTGCACAAGCGCCAGGAGGCGGTGATCCGGCGGCTGGCGGACCTGCTGTACGTGCCGCATGCCACGTTCATCCGCACCAAGCTGGCGGTGCTGGAGGAGCGCGGCGAGGCACCGGAAGAACAGGGCGGCCGGGAATGACGGTCGCACGACATCATGGCTGATCCGGGTACGCTGCTGGCGGCCGCCGCGGTGGGCATCCTCGGCGGTGTGCACTGCCTCGGGATGTGCGGCGGCATCGTGGGGGCCATTTCCATGGGGCATGCCGGGCGCCGTGGCCCGGTGTGGCCGCTGCTGCTGGGTTACAACATCGGCCGCATGACCAGTTATGTCATCGCCGGGGCGCTGGCGGGGTGGCTGGGTGCCACGTTGCTCGGGGGGCTGCCCGCGGGGCAGACCATCCTGCAGGTGGTGGCCGCGATCTTCCTGATCCTGCTGGGACTCTACATCGCCGGGTGGTGGCCGGTGCTGGCGCGGCTGGAGCAGGTGGGC
Organism: Thioalkalivibrio sp. ALR17-21; assembly: GCF_000420185.1. Classification (NCBI taxonomy): domain Bacteria; kingdom Pseudomonadati; phylum Pseudomonadota; class Gammaproteobacteria; order Chromatiales; family Ectothiorhodospiraceae; genus Thioalkalivibrio; species Thioalkalivibrio sp. ALR17-21. The sequence goes on from NZ_ATUL01000022.1 coordinate 37,941, forward strand.
GGCGTGCTGTGGCGGCGCATCGAGCCGCTGGGCCGGCGCTTTCTGCCGGTGCGCAATCCGGGGCAGGCGCTGGTGGTTGGCGGGCTGTGGGGCTGGCTGCCCTGCGGTCTGGTCTACAGCGTGCTGGCCTGGTCGCTGAGCGCCGGCGGCGCGCTGGAGGGTGCGGCGCTGATGGCGGCGTTCGCGCTGGGGACGCTGCCCAACCTGCTGCTGATGGGGGTGTTCGCGGCGAAGCTGGCGGGTTTCGTGCGCAAGCCCCGGGTGCGCCAGTTCGCGGGGGCGGCGATCGTCCTCTATGGCGCGGGGATGCTGGTGGCGCTGCTGCTGTAGCGGCGGGCGCGGGTCGATGCCGGGGCGGAGACCGCCCCGGCGGCAGGCGGGATGACCGGGATCGGGGGCGTCAGTCGACGTAGAATTTCTGCTCGAACTCGATCGGCAGGACGACTTCCGATCCCGCCGGCGTGATCTCCAGGTTGAAGGTCATTTCTTCGCCCGCGCGCACCGTCATTTCCGAGAGGTGGTAGATCGCGTCGCCGTCCTCGATCTCGCGAAAGCGCAGGCTGCGCGACTGCTGGTTCATGTTGACCGCGTTGCCGCTGACATCGGCGGAGACGGCCTGCAGACCGTCATCGGTGCGTTCCATGACGGTGACGTTGATCATTGCACGGTTGCTGCTGCGACGGACGTCATAGGCACGCGCAACTTCGGGCGACAGGAAGGTGGTGTTGATGACGTTGTAATAGACCACGTGATCGTCGAACCCGGTCTCGTTCGCGTTCGCCACCGAACTGCCGAGGGCGAGGGCGGCCACGATCGAGACGACGCCACCGAGAACACGCTGCACTCTTGTCATATCGGACTCCTCATTCGCTTGAACCATGCCCCGGGATCCATACCGGAGCCGGGCGGCGGGTTCCGCCCCTGATTTCGAGTCTAGTCCTTCTGGCACTATTTGCGCAGCCGGGTCTCAGAAGATCCCGCGCACGATGATGGTCAGGATATACAGCCCGACCAGGGCAATCATCGGCGAGAAGTCGATGGCCCCGGTGGACGGGAGCATGCGCCGCAGCGGGCCGAGAATGGGGCGGTTCACGTCGGCCGCGAGTCGCGCGATAGGGTTGTATCCGCCCCCGCCGCCGGCCTGCACCCAGCTCATCACGACTTCGACGATCAGGGCGATGATGAACACCCAGATCGCGGTGATCAGGAGTTCACGTATGGCCACCAGCAGCAGAATCACCGGGTCGGCTTCCATGCCCAGTACGGCAACGCGCAGCCACAGTTCCAGGAATTTGAGGACGACCATCAGCACGATGGCTGCCGTGTCGACGCGCCCGATGGAGGGGATGATCGGCCGCAGCAGGTTCAGCGGCGGCGTGGTCAGCATCAGGATGGTCTGCGAGATCGGGTTGCGGTAGTCGGCCCGCACCAGCCCGAAGATGACCCGCAGCATCAGCAGGATGATGGCAATGCCGAAGGCAACGCCGATAAGGAAGTTAAGGATCTCCTGGCCGGTGGTCATGGCTCCGGGGTTCATGCTGGCTCCTGGCGGTCTGCGCGGCGCGAATGAAGACGCGTATTTTCCTCCAGGGTTGTCGGGAAGCCAAGGGACATGATCAGTGTTTCCCTAGCCGCGGCCGAGTTCCTCGCTGCGCGCCGCCGCCGCCTGCATGGCACGCCGCAGCAGGCCGCGCAGGTCGCCCTGCTCGAGCGTGTTGACGGCCTGTTCGGTGGTGCCGCCGGGCGAGGTGACGCGCCGGCGCAGCTCCGCGGCATCCTCGGGGCTGTTGGCCGCCAGCCGGGTGGCGCCGGCCAGGGTGCCCAGGGTCAGTTCGCGCGCCGTCTCCGGCGGCAGCCCCAGCTCCTCGGCGGCGGCCTGCATGGCCTCGATGATCAGGAAGACATAGGCCGGACCGCTGCCGGAAGTCGCGGTCACGGCGTGCATCAGTTCTTCGTCTTCCACCCACAGGGCGCGGCCGACGGCCTCCATCAGGGCCGTTGCGGCCCGGCGGTCTTCCTCGCCCACGCCGGGCCCGGCGAACAGGCCGGTGACACCGGCGCCCACCAGCGCGGGCGTGTTGGGCATGGCCCGTACGATGCGCGCCTGCGGTCCCAGCCATTCGCCCAGCCGGGCGGTGGTGACCCCGGCGGCCACGGAGACCACCAGCGGGTCGCCGCTGGCCACTGCGTCGCGCAGCGTCGGCGCGACCTCGGGCAGGGTCTGCGGCTTGACCGCCAGGACCAGGATGCCGGTGTCGCCGGCGAGTTCTTCCGGGCTGCCGGCGCCCAGGCCGGGGAAGCGGCCTTGCAGGGCTTCGACGCGTTCCGGGCGGGTGTCGGCGATGGCCAGGCGGTCGGCGGCGCGTCCGCTGTCGACCAGCCCCTGGATCAGGGCCTCGCCCATGTTGCCGGCGCCGATGAAGGCGACTTCGCGGGAATGCTGGGGCATGCGGACTCCGGTGCAGAAGGGGTGGATTCAGGCGGGACGCGGGCCGAACAGGTCGGTACCGATGCGCACCAGCGACGCACCTTCAAGGATGGCGGCTTCGAGGTCGCCCGACATCCCCATGGACAGGGTATCGAGTTCGTGGCCGCGACGGCAGAGGTCGTCGCGCAATTCGCGCAGGCGGGCGAACGGGATGCGCTGGCGTTCCGGGTCGGTTTCGGCCGCCGGCAGGGTCATCAGGCCGCGCAGATGCAGGTGCGGCAGGGCGGCGATCGCGTCCGCCAGCGCCGGCAGGGCGTCCGGTTCCACGCCGGCCTTCTGCGGTTCGCCGGAGACATTGACCTGGATGCAGACCTGCAGTGGACCGAGGTGTTCGGGGCGCTGCTCGCTCAGGCGTCGCGCGATCTTCTCGCGTTCCAGGGTGTGGACCCAGGCCGCGCGTTCGGCCACCGCGCGGGTCTTGTTGCTCTGCAGCGGGCCGATGAAGTGCCATTCGATCCCGGCCGGTTCCGGGGGTGCCTCCAGGGCGTCGTGCTTGTCGATGAGCTCCTGCACGTAGTTCTCCCCGAAAGCGGTCTGGCCGAGGCGGTGCAGGGCCCGGATTTCCGCGACATCGCGGGTCTTGGAGACCGCCAGCAGGCGGACGGAATCCCGCGGTCGGCCGGCACGGTGGCAGGCCTGCGTGATGCGGGCGTGAACTCGTTCGAGGGCGGCTTCTGGCGTGCTCATTGGCCTATGATATAGTCCTGAAGACATGATCAGAAGTGGTGTCTTTATCGGCGCCATCCACGGTCGCCACGGACGGAGCGCGCGGCGGCCCGGAACAACGGGGGATTGAATGGATATCACGCAGCTGCTGGCGTTTTCGGTCAAGAACGGGGCCTCGGACCTGCACATCTCCGCGGGCATGCCGCCGATGGTGCGCATCGATGGCGACATGCGCCGGGTGAATGTCCCGGTGATGGAGCACAAGGAAGTGCAGGGCCTGATCTACGACATCATGAACGACCGTCAGCGCAAGGACTACGAAGAGTTCCTGGAGACGGACTTCTCGTTCGAGGTTTCGGGGCTGGCGCGCTTCCGTGTCAACGCCTTCAATCAGGACCGCGGCGCGGCGGCGGTGTTCCGTACCATCCCCTCCAAGGTCCTGACCCTGGAAGACCTGGCCACGCCGAAGATCTTCGAGGACATCGCCAACTACCCGCGCGGGCTGGTGCTGGTGACCGGCCCCACCGGTTCGGGTAAGTCCACCACGCTGGCGGCGATGGTCAACCACCGCAACGAGAACGACTACGGGCACATCCTCACCATCGAGGACCCGATCGAATTCGTGCACGAGTCGAAGAAGTCGCTGATGAACCAGCGCGAGGTGCACCGCGATACCCATGGCTTCTCCGAGGCCCTGCGCTCGGCCCTGCGCGAGGACCCCGACACCATCCTGGTCGGCGAGCTGCGCGACCTGGAGACCATCCGTCTGGCGCTGACCGCGGCCGAGACCGGGCACCTGGTGTTCGGCACGCTGCACACCAGTTCGGCGCCCAAGACCATCGACCGCATCATCGACGTCTTCCCGGCTGCGGAAAAGGACATGGTGCGCGCGATGCTGTCGGAATCCATGCGTGCGGTGATCTCGCAGACGCTGATGAAGAAGATCGGGGGCGGGCGCGTTGCGGGGCACGAGATTATGCTGGGGACGCCGGCCATCCGGAACCTGATCCGCGAGAACAAGATCGCGCAGATGTATTCCACCATCCAGACCAGCGCCGGAACCGGCATGCAGACCCTCGACCAGTGCCTGAAGGACATGCTGGCCCAGGGGCTGGTCAGCCGTGAGGATGCCCGCCGCAAGGCCGTGAACCCCGACGCCCTGTAAAACCGAGCCAACGCCGTGGTCGCCCGGCGGGGCGGCCACGCCAATCGGAGGATGCCCATGGATCGTGACAAGGCGATCAAGTACATGCACGACCTGATGAAGGCCCTGGTGGACCGGGGCGGGTCGGACCTGTTCATTACCGTGGGGATGCCGCCGGCCGCCAAGATTGACGGGAAGGTGGTCCCGCTGACCGAGCAGAAACTCACGCCCTCGCACACCCAGGCGCTGGTGCGGGCGATGATGAACGACAAGCAGTCGGCTGAATTCGAGCGCAATCAGGAGTGCAACTTCGCGGTCGGCCTGGCGAGCATTGCGCGCTTCCGCGTGAACGTCTTTACCCAGCGCGGGAGCAGCGGCATGGTGATGCGCGTGATCAATTCGGAGATCCCGCGTTTCGAGGACATCCGCATGCCGCCGCAGCTGGAAGAGATCACCATGGAAAAGCGTGGCCTGGTGATCTTTGTCGGGGGGACCGGCTCGGGCAAATCCACCTCGCTGGCCGCGATGATCGGTCACCGCAACCGGTCTGCCTCGGACCACATCGTGACCATCGAGGATCCGATCGAATTCGTGCATCAGCACGGCAAGAGCATCGTGACCCAGCGCGAGGTCGGTGTGGACACCCACGACTACCAGATCGCGCTCAAGAACACGCTGCGCCAGGCGCCGGACGTGATCCTGATCGGCGAGATCCGCGACCGCGAGACCATGGATTACGCGGTCGCCTTTGCCGAGACCGGGCACCTGTGCCTGTCCACGCTGCATGCGAACAGCACCAACCAGGCGCTGGACCGCATCATCAACTTCTTTCCCGAGGATCGGCGCGAACAGCTGCTGATGGATCTTTCCCTGAACCTCAAGGCCGTCGTCTCGCAGCGGCTGGTGCGCCGCGAGGACGACCAGGGGCGCGTCCCGGCCGTCGAGATCCTGATCAATACCCCGCTGATGGCGGATCTGATGCTCAAGGGTGCCGTGCACGACATGAAGGAACTGATCTCGCGCTCGCGCGAGCAGGGTATGCAGACCTTCGACCAGGCGCTGTTCGATCTCTACGAGAACCACGAGATCAGCTACGATGAGGCCCTGCGCAACGCCGATTCGGTGAACGACCTGCGCCTGCGCATCAAGCTCGACAGCGAGCGCGCACGGCGCGATGGTGCCCCGGCGGTGGCCGACACCGGCGAGGGCATTGCGGTGGAAGACGATCCGGAGGAATTCCGTGTCCGCTGAAGCACAGAACACCGGTTCCGACGGTACGGCCGCCGGTGAACCCGCGAAGCGCCAGCTCCAGATCGAGCCCTATCTCAAGCTGATGGCGCAGAAATCGGCCTCGGACCTGTTTTTTCTCACCGGGGCGCCGGCGTCCATCAAGGTAGATGGCGTGCTGCAGCCCATCGCGCGGCGGGCACTGGCCCAGGGGCAGACCGAGGGCATTGCCCGCGAGATGATGAACGACCATCAGGAGCGGATCTTCGACGAAGAGACCGCGGTCAATTTCGGCCTCACCCGCGAGGGGCTGGGCCGCTTCCGCGTGAACGTCTATCGCCAGCGCGGCGAAGTGGCGATGGTCATCCGCTTTATCAGCAGCTCCGTGCCCACCATCGACCAGCTGGGGCTGCCGGAGGTGCTGAAGGAGTTCATGACCTACCGCGACGGCCTGGTGCTGGTGGTCGGCTCGACGGGTACCGGGAAGTCGACCACGCTGGCGGCGATGATCGACCATCGCCTGACCATCGATACCGGGCATATCCTGACCGTCGAGGATCCGATCGAATTCCTGTTCCAGCACAAGCGGGCGATCGTCGGCCAGCGCGAGGTCGGAATCGACACGCCCAGTTACGAACACGCCCTGCAGGAGGGCATGCGCGAGGCTCCGGACGTGATCATGGTCGGGGAGATCCGCAATCGCGAGACCATGCGGGCGGCCCTGAACTACGCCGATACCGGGCACCTGGTGCTGTCCACCCTGCATGCGACCAATGCCTCGCAGGCACTGGACCGCATCATCAATCTGTTCCCCGAGGATCACCGTTCGCAGATCCTGTCGGACCTGTCCCTGAACCTGCGCGCGATTATCGGCCAGCGCCTGCTACAGAAGAAGGATGGCTCGCGGGTGGCGGCACTGGAGGTGCTGGTGAATACGCCGTACATCTCCGAGCTGATTCACAAGGAGGAGATCGGCGAAATCAAGGAGATCATGGCGAAGTCGGCCTCGGTCGGCATGCAGACCTTCGACCAGGCGATCGTCAAGCTCTTCAAGTCGGGCAACGTGATGCTGAACGAGGCCCTGAGCAAGGCCGATTCGCGCGCCAACCTCGAGTGGAAGCTCAACTTCGGCGGGGGCGTGGGGGCCGCCGAGGAAGGTGGCGAGGAAGAGCTCAAGCCGCCCGAATAGTCTGTCGCGGGCCCCGTGTCCTCTCCGGCCCCGATCCGAGCCGGGGAGGAAGCTTACGGGGCCGGTTCGGGGAAGACGTCGGCGGCCGCGAACACCGGGCCGTCGACGCAGACGCGTTTCATCGCCACGCTTTCCCCGGTGCGCACCGGCACGGTACAGCCGGCACAGCCGCCCACCGCGCAGGCCATGAATTCCTCCAGCGATACCTGGCAGGGCAGGTCGAATTCCGCGGCCAGCTCCGCGCAGGCCTCCAGCATCGGGTGCGGCCCGCAGGCAAAGATCTCCACCTCCCTGCGTTCGGCGGGGTCCAGTCCGTCCAGCCAGGCGCGCGCGAGGTCGGTGACGAAGCCGTCGAACGCCCCCGGAATCCCGGCCTTCGAGGTGAGGCGACACGAGATCCCCCAGTCTTCCAGCAGCGGCAGCGTGCCGATGGCGCCGTCCGGCAGCCCCGGCCACAGCACTTGCGATGGCCGCGGGCGGAACGGGAACGGGACCTCGGACCCCAGGATCGCACGGGTTGTGCCCGCCTCGCCCTGCTGGCGCAGGCGGTCGGCGAGGAAGATCATCGGCGGGATGCCGACGCCGCCACCCAGCAGCAGGCGCCGCGGCCGCTCCGGGTGCAGCGTGAACGGCCGGCCGATCGGTCCCAGCACCTGCAGGCTGCGGCCCACCGGCTGTTCCGCCAGCGCCCGGGTGCCGTCGCCCACCGTCTTGTACAGGAATTCCACCCAGCCGGCATCGGGGTCGACCCGCTGGATCGACAGCGGCCGCCGCATGGGCAGGCGCGGCGAGCACTGGATATGGGCGAACTGCCCGGGCTGCGCGCGCCGCGCGCATTCCGGGGCCTCGACCCGCAGGATCCACTGACCGCTGCCCGCATCTTCATGCGCCAGGATACGGGCGGACTCTTCGAACAGGGTGCCGCGATGCGGCGGGTGCTGCGGGTTCATGCGTCGTCCTCGCCGGGGCGGGTCCAGGTCGGGCGTCCGGCGACCCAGGTCTCGCGGACCTCGCCCCCGAACGTCCAGTTGAAAAACGGGGTGTTGTGTCCGGCGCTGAGCCAGTGCTCCCGCCGGATGTCATGGAGGGCACCCGGGTCGAACAGCACGAAATCCGCCCGCGAGCCGGGCGCCAGGCGGCCATGTTCCAGTCCCAGGACCTCCGCGGGGCCGTTCGTGATCCGCGACAGGGCCTGTTCGAGACTCAGCAGTCCGTCTTCGACCAGGCGCAGGGTCAGGGGCAGCAGGGTTTCCAGCGCGGCGATGCCGGGAAGGGTGTCGGCGAAGGGCCCCAGCTTGCTGTCGGCCTCGTGCGGCTGGTGGTCGGAACAGATGGCTGCAATGCTGCCGTCGGCCACGGCCGCACGCAGACCGTCCCGATCGCGCTGGCTTCTCAGCGGCGGAATGACGTGGCAGTCGGGATTGAACTCGGCCACGTCAACCTCGGTGAGGAACAGCTGGTGAGCGGCCACGTCCGCGGTGACCGGGAGGCCGTCACTGCGCGCCTTGGCAATCATCTCCGTGCCCCGCCGGGTGGACAGCCGCGCGACATGCACCCGCGCCCCGGTCTGTTCCACCAGCGCCAGGATCGCGCCCAGTGCGGCGGTCTCCGCGGCCTCGGGGATGCCCGAGAGCCCGAGGCGGGTGGACACCGGGCCCTCGTGCACGCAGCCGGAGCCGGTCAGGGCCGGATCCTGGGCCGACAGCACGGTGGTCAGATCGAAGGTGCTGGCGTATTCCAGCGCGCGGCGCAGGATCAGGAGGCTGGCGAGCGGGCGCTGCCCGTTGCTGACCCCCGGAGCACCGGCGCGCATCAGCGCGGCCATCTCCGCCAGCTGCTGGCCTTCCAGTCCGTGGGTCAGCGCGCCCAGGGCGTACACCCGCACGCCACAGGCCTCGCGCGCGCGGCGGGTGATCAGCTCGATCACGGCGGGGGAGGCGACCGGCGGGTGGGTGTCGGGCGGCACCACCAGGGTGGTGATCCCGCCGCGCGCCGCGGCCCGGGCCTCCGAGGCGATGGTGGCCTTGTGTTCCTCGCCCGGTTCGCGGGTGCGCGCGGCCAGATCGACCAGTCCGGGAAACACCCACAGGCCCTTGCCGTCGATGCGCCGGCGTGGCTCGAAGCCCTCCGGGATGCTGCCACGTGCGAGGATCTCCTCGCCCTGCACGCACAGGTCGCCCACCGCATCAAAACCGTCGGCGGGGTCGAGGATGCGGACGTTTTCGATGACCACGCTCATGACTGGTGGGCTCCCATCACCATGGACATGACGGCCATGCGCACCGAGATCCCGTAGGTCACCTGTTCCAGGATCACCGAGTGGGGGCCGTCGGCGACCGCGGATTCGATCTCCACGCCGCGGTTGGCGGGGCCGGGGTGCATCACCAGACAGGTGGGCGAGGCCAGTTGCAGACGCCGGGCGGTGAGGCCGAAGCGCTGGAAATACTCGTGCTCGGAGGGCAGATGGGCGTGCTCCATGCGTTCGCGCTGCAGGCGCAGCATGATGACCACGTCCACATCCTGCAGCCCGCTGTCCAGATCATGGTGCACATGCACGCCCAGCTGCTCGACATCCGCCGGCAGCAGGGAGCGCGGGGCAACCACCCGCACCTCGCCGGTCTGCAGGATGTTGAGGGCGTGGATCTGTGAGCGCGCCACCCGCGAATGCAGGATGTCGCCGACGATCGCGACCTTCAGTTTGGTGAAATCGCCCTTGTGCCGCCGGATGGTGAACATGTCCAGCAGGGCCTGGGTGGGATGGGCGTGACGGCCGTCGCCGGCGTTGAGCACGCTGATCCCCGGTGCTGCGTGTCGGGCGATGAAATGCGCGGTCCCGCTCTCCTCGTGGCGCACCACGAACATGTCCACGTTCATCGCCTCGAGGTTGCGCAGGGTGTCCAGCAGGCTCTCGCCCTTGACCGCCGACGAGGTGCTGACATTGATGTTGAGCACATCGGCCGACAGCCGCTTGGCGGCCAGCTCGAAGGTGGTGCGGGTGCGGGTGCTGGCCTCGAAGAACAGGTTCACGATGGTCTTGCCGCGCAGCAGCGGGACCTTCTTGACCGCCTTCTCGTTCATGTTGGCGAACGATTCGGCGGTATCCAGGATCTCCGTCAGCAGCGTGCGGTTCAGCCCCTCGATCGTGAGCATGTGCCGCAACTGGCCCTCATCGGTCAGCTGCAGGCGGTTGGGGAGCGGACCGGGCTGGGGCAGGCGGCTGGTGTGCGCGGCAGGCAGCTCCGTCATCCGTCAGTGCCCTCCGGGGGCTCCACCGCCACGCGTTCGAGGCTCAGCGGCTCGGGACCGCGCAGCTTGATCTGCTCGGCCAGGCCCAGCTCCATGTGGGCCCCGGCCACCGCGGCACACACCGGCAGTTCACGGCCGTCACGCTCGACCAGGACGACCAGCGAGACCGAGGCCGGGCGGCCCCAGTCGAACAACTCGTTCAGGGCGGCGCGGATGGTGCGGCCGGTGTAAAGGACATCATCCACCAGCAGCACGTGTTCGCCGTCCAGGTCCTCCGGGAGTTCCGAGGGGCGCACCTGCGGATGCATGCCGATGCGCGAGAAATCGTCGCGGTAGAAGCTGATGTCCAGCTTGCCCAGCGGACGCTGGATGCCCAGGCGCTCGCGCAGATGTTCGGCGATCCACACACCGCCGGAATGGATGCCGACCACGATCGGGGCCTCGATCCCTCGGGCTTCGAGGAGCTCGCGGGTCCGCGCGGCCATGTCGTCGAGCAGGGTGGGGACTTCAGGCGTCATGGGCATTCTCCAGAAACCAGCCTTCGAGGATGACGGCCGCGGCATGGGCATCCAGCCCCGGGTCGTTGCGGCCCGACCGGCTGCGGTCGCGGGCCAGGTGCGAGCTCAGGCGCTCGTCCGACCAGTATACCGGCTTGCCGAAGCGCGCTTCGAGCGCCGCGCCGAATTCGCGGATGGCCGGGCCCAGCGGAGTCGCCTGGCCATCCGCCTGGGTGGGCCAGCCGACCACGAACCCCTCCGGGCGCCATTCCGTGACCAGTGCGTCGATGCGTGGCCACGGCGGCGGCGACCCGCCGGCCAGCGTGACCAGACCGCGCGCCGAACCGGTCAGCGGCTCGCCCACCGCCACGCCGATGCGGCGGCGCCCGTAGTCGAACGCCAGAAAGGCCACGGGTTCAGGCGTGCCCGGAGGCTGAGCTGATCAGGTTGACGTCGATGCCGATGAGTTCGGCCGCGCGCGACCAGCGCTCCGCCGGCGGCGTCTCGAACAGGATGCCAGTATCGGAAGGTGCGGTCAGCCAGGCGTTTTCGCCCAGCTCGCTCTCCAGCTGCCCCGGCCCCCAGCCGGCATGTCCGAGGGTGATGAGCACCCGCGCCGGCCCGTTGCCGGCATTGATCGCCTCGAGGATGTCACGCGACGTGGTCAGGCTGACCTGGTCGGTCAGCGGCTGGGTCGCGCGCCACTGCTGTTCCGAGGAATGCAGCACGAACCCGTGCTCCGGCTGTACCGGCCCGCCGCGGAACACCGGCAGCTCCGGCAGATCGTCAGCGGGCTCCAGCTCCACATGCTGCAGCAGGTCGCGCAGCGTGAGTTCCGTTGGCTGGTTGATCACCAGCCCCAGCGCGCCCTCCGCGTCGTGTTCGCACATGTAGGCCACGGCGTGGCTGAACAGCCCGTCGTTGAGTGATGGCATGGCGATCAGGAACTGATCGCGCAGGCTCGATTCCAGAGTGCCTGAGCTTGCGGTATCCATGGGTTCCAGTATCGGCTTGTGCCGGTCTGCGATCAATCACGAGTTACTGTCGAAAGTGGTGTACGGGGGATTGAGGAAGGCGGCGTATCCGGCTGGAATGGAAGTGCGACCAACCAGCCAGCCAGAGGAGATACGCCACCATGGCTCACGATACGACAGACATCCCGAACGGACCAGAGGACCCGTTGACCGATCTGCTGCGCCGCGGGGCGCGGGACCTGATTCAGCAAGCGGTGGAGGCAGAGTTGCAGACGTTCATGGAGCGCTACGCGGAGGACCGCTTGCCGGACGGGCGCCGGGCGGTCGTGCGCAATGGCTACCAGCCGGAGCGCCGGATCCAGACCGGCATCGGCGATGTGCCGGTGCAGGTGCCGAAGACCCGGGATCGGTCCGGCGGCGGCCGGCACTTCACCTCCCG
>NZ_ATUL01000023.1:0-27500 GCF_000420185.1 Thioalkalivibrio sp. ALR17-21
TCATTCTCGGCAACCTCGGTGCCGACCCCGAAAAGCGCGAAACGCCCGGCGGGGCGACCGTCACCAACTTCCGCGTGGCCACCACGGAGCAGTGGACCGACAAGCAGAGCGGGGAACGGCGCGAAAACACCGAATGGCACCGGGTCGTAATGTTCGGTCGTCTGGCCGACATCGCCGCGCAGTATCTGTCCAAGGGCTCCCAGGTGTACATCGAGGGCCGGATCCAGACCCGCAAGTGGCAGGGGCAGGACGGTCAGGATCGCTATACCACCGAGATCGTCGCCAGTGACATGCAGCTGGTCGGTGGACGCGGCGGCGGTGGCGCCGGCGGTGCCGCTGCTGCCGGTGGTGGCTACGGCGGCGGTTACGACCCGGGCCCCGGTGGCGGTGGCGACGGCTTCGGGGGCGGTTCGTCCTCCCCGTCGTCCGGTCCGGGCGGCTCCTTCGATGACGATGACGTCCCGTTCTGACGGGTATCTAAAAGGCACATCAGCTGAGGTCGCCGACACGCAATGACCCGCAAGATCTACATCCAGACCCACGGCTGTCAGATGAACGAGTACGACTCTGACCGCATGCTGGACGCACTGAAGGCGGACGGCGGCGCGGAGCGTACCGAGGATCCCGAACAGGCCGATGTCCTGCTGCTGAACACCTGTTCGATCCGCGAAAAGGCCCAGGAGAAGGTCTTCTCGCTGCTGGGCCGCTGGCGCGCGATCAAGGAGCGCCGGCCGGGGATGGTGATCGGTGTGGGCGGCTGTGTAGCGAGCCAGGAGGGCGAGGCCCTGCGTCAGCGCGCGCCGTACGTGGATCTGGTGTTCGGGCCGCAGACCCTGCACCGCCTGCCGGAGATGATCCGCGAGGCGCAGCGGGCGCGGGCCCCGGTGGTGGACATCTCGTTCCCCGAGATCGAGAAGTTCGACCGCCTGCCCGAACCGCAGGCCGAGGGCCCCACGGCCTTCGTCTCGGTGATGGAGGGCTGCTCGAAGTACTGCAGCTTCTGCGTGGTGCCCTATACCCGCGGCGACGAGATCTCGCGCCCGTTCGACGACGTGATCGCCGAGGTGGTGGCGCTGGCCGAGCAGGGGGTGAAGGAGATCAACCTGCTGGGGCAGAACGTCAATGCCTATCGCGGTCCGATGGAGGACGGCGACACGGCCGACCTCGCGCTGCTGATCCACTACGTGGCGGCGGTGGACGGGATCGAGCGCATCCGCTTCACCACCTCGCATCCGGTGGAGTTCTCCGACTCCCTGATCCAGGCCTTCGCCGACGAACCCAAGCTGGTCAGCCACCTGCATCTGCCGGTGCAGAGCGGCTCCGACCGGATCCTGGCGCAGATGAAGCGCGGGCACACCGTGGTCGAATACAAGTCGAAGATCCGCCGCCTGCGCGAGGCGCGGCCGGACCTGGATCTGTCGTCGGATTTCATCGTCGGTTTCCCCGGCGAGACCGACGCCGATCACCGGGCGACTATGGACCTGATCGAGGAACTGCACTTCGATTTTTCCTTCAGCTTTATCTACAGCGCGCGCCCGGGCACGCCGGCAGCCTCGCTTCCGGACGACGTGCCGATGGCGGTGAAAAAGGCCCGCCTCGCGGAATTGCAGGCGTTGATCGAGCAGTACGGGCGCGAGCGCAACCAGTCGATGGTCGGCAGCATCGAGCCGGTCCTGGTCGAAGGGCCGGCGAAGCGCAACCCGGACGAGCTCGCCGGACGCACCGCCAACAACCGCATCGTGAACTTCCCGGCCGACCCGGCGCTGATCGGACAGATGGTGCCGGTGGAGATCACCGAGGCCCTGGCCCATTCGCTGCGCGGACGCCGGGTGCAGGAGCCCGCGCCGGCCGTCGCGACGGCCTGATTCCCTGATGGCGAACCGACTGGATTTCACCCTGGAGCCGGGCGACCAGGAGACCCTGGCGCGCTTGTCCGGGCCGCTGGATGCACATCTGCGCCTGATCGAGAATCGCCTGGGCGTGGCGGTGCACAACCGGGGCCCGCGTTTCAATCTGACCGGGCCCAGCGCGGCGGTGGATGCCGCCGGCGCGTTGATCCACGACCTGCACCGCATGGCGCAGGAAGAGCCGGTATCCCTGGAGCAGGTGCACACCGCGCTGCAGGACGCCCACGTCGAGGCGCTGACCGATACCGATGCCCAGACCCCCGATCCGGTGCTGCGTCTCAAGCGCGCGGCGATCCGTGGTCGCGGTCCGCGGCAGTCGCGCTATATCGCCGGCATTGGGCGCAACGACCTGACCTTCGGTATCGGTCCGGCAGGCACCGGCAAGACCTTCCTCGCGGTGGCCGCGGCGGTGGCCGCGCTGGAGCAGGACCGCGTGCAGCGCCTGGTACTGGTGCGCCCGGCGGTGGAGGCCGGCGAGCGCCTGGGGTTTCTGCCCGGGGACCTCGCGCAGAAGATCGACCCCTACCTGCGGCCGATGTACGACGCCCTGTATGAGCTGATGGGATTCGATCAGACCGCGCGCCTGATGGAACGCCAGGTGATCGAAGTGGCCCCGCTGGCCTACATGCGCGGGCGCACCCTGAACGAGTCCTTCATTATCCTCGACGAGGCGCAGAACACCACCGTGGAACAGATGAAGATGTTCCTCACCCGCATCGGCTTCGGTTCGACCGCCGTGGTCAACGGCGACGTGACCCAGGTCGACCTGCCGCGCGGGCAGAAGTCCGGCCTGCAGCACGCGATCCGCATCCTCGAAGGCGTGGAGGGCGTGGGCATCCACCATTTCCGTGGCGAGGACGTGGTCCGCCATCCGCTGGTGCAGCGCATCGTCCAGGCCTATGACCTCCACGAGGAGGACTCCGGCCATGACGCTTGAGGTCGCGGTGCAGTATGCGGTGCCGCGCGCCGGGGTGCCGGCGGCCCGCGGCCTGCATGCCGCCGCCCGCGCCGCCTGGCGGGGGGAGGACTCGGCCGGGGTGACCCTGCGCATCGTGGATGCCGACGAGGGGCGCGAGCTCAATCACGCGTTCCGCGGCCGCGACTACGCCACCAACGTGCTGTCTTTCCCGGCACCGGGCGACTTGATCATGCCACCCGGTGCCGGGCCGGCCTGTCTCGGCGACATCGTGCTGTGCGACCCGGTGCTGCAGCGCGAGGCGCGCGAGCAGGGCAAGCGGGTGAACGATCATTACACCCACATGGTGGTGCACGGGATGCTGCATCTGCAGGGCTTCGATCATCAGGACGCCGGGGAAGCGGCCGAGATGGAGGCCCTGGAAACGGCGATCCTCGCCGGTCTTGGCCTGCCGGACCCCTACCGGACGGCCGGGGCGGACCCCGGGTGCGACGCACGAGGGGCCCATGGGCTCTGAGGCGAACACCACCGGCGGGGCCGGCCTGTTGCGGCGTCTGCTGGAGCCGGCGCTGCAGCGGCTGCGCCGCGAGCCGCACTCTCGCCCGGAACTGGTCGAGACCCTGCGCGGCGCCCAGGACCGCGAGGTGCTGGACCCCGAGGCGCTGACCATGCTCGAGGGCGTGCTCAACGTCGCCGACATGCAGGTGCGCGACATCATGATCCCGCGGGCGCAGATGGAGGTGGTGCGGCGCGATGCCCCGCTGTCGGAATTCCTGCCTGACGTGGTCGCCTCGGCCCATTCGCGCCTGCCGGTGGTGGGCGATCACCGCGACGAGGTGGTGGGCATCCTGCTGGCCAAGGACCTGCTGCGTTTCTTCGGCGATCCCGACGACACCGCCTTCGACATGCAGGAGATCCTGCGCCCGGCGGTGTTCGTACCGGAGAGCAAGCGCCTGAACGTGCTGCTGAAAGAGTTCCGCCTGAGCCGCAATCACATGGCGATCGTGGTCGACGAGTACGGCGGCGTCGCCGGGCTGGTGACCATCGAGGACGTGCTGGAACAGATCGTCGGCGAGATCGAGGACGAGCACGACGTCGAGGACTATCTCACCCAGATCATGCAGCACCCCGGCGGGCGCTACACCATCAAGGCCCTGACCCCGCTGGAGGAGTTTAACGCCTATTTCCAGACGGCCTACGACGAGGATGCCTTCGACACCGTGGGCGGGCTGCTGCTGTCGCATTTCGCCCATGTGCCGCACCGTGGCGAGACCCTGAACCTCGACGGCATGCAGTTCCGCGTGCTGCGTGCGGACAATCGCCGGCTGCATCTGGTGGAGATGCGCCTGGCCGAGCCCGCCGCACGAGTCGCGGCGGCCGAGTCGGGCGATTCCGGTACCGAGGGGACGCGATGAGAGGGCTCCCGCTGCCCGACCTGTCCGGGCGCTGGACTGGCGGCCTGCTGGCGTTGCTGGCCGGCGCGCTGGCGGTGCTGGCGTTCGCGCCGGTCAGTCTGTTCACTGCTGCCCCGCTGGCGCTGGCCGTGTGGTTCGGGCTGCTGGTCCGGGTGCAGGGGCGGCCGCGTCGCGCGGCCTGGTTCGGCTGGCTGTTCGGCCTCGGTTTCTTCGGCGTCGGCACGTCGTGGATCTTCAACAGCCTGCTGGTGTTCGGCCAGGCCCCGCTGGTGGTGGCCAGCGTGATCACGGTGGCCTTTGTGCTGGTGATGGCGCTGTACCCGGCGTTATTGAGCGCGCTGGCCGCACGCTTCCTGCCGCTGCACCGGATGGAGGGCATCCTGGCGCTGGCGGGCGGGCTGGTGCTGCTGGAACTGGCACGCTCCTGGCTGTTCTCGGGGTTCCCCTGGCTGCTGTTCGGGCATGCCACGCTGGATACGCCGCTGGCGTCCTGGCTCCCGCTGGCCGGCGAGCTGGGGGCGGGGCTGATGGTCGCGCTGATCGCTGCCGGTCTGGTGCTGGCCGCCGGGCGGCGTTCGCGCGGGGTCGGGGTGGGCCTGGTGGCCGGGGTCGTGGTGGTTTCTGCGGCCCTGCTGCCCCTGCAGTGGACCGACCCGGACGGCGATCCGGTCCGCGCGACCCTGGTGCAGGGCAACATCGATCAGGAGCGCAAGTGGGCCCCGGACGGCATCCGTCATTCATTGGAGGTCTATCGCGACCTCACCGCGGAGGCCGGGCCGGCCGATCTGGTGGTGTGGCCGGAAACCGCCATCCCGGCGCTGGCCCGCGAGGTCGACGGGATGCTGGAGCAGGTGGCCGCGGACCTGCCGGGCGAGGACGCGCAGCTGGTGACCGGGCTGTTCGACGGCCACCGCGACGGGGATATCCACAACGCGATCCTGATCTACCCGGGCGGGGCGGCCTACCACAAGCGGCAGCTGGTGCCGTTCGGCGAGTACATCCCGCTGCGCGAGCAGCTGGCGTGGCTCGACCGGCTGCTGATGATCCCGATGTCCGATCTGACCCCCGGGGGGGGTGACGGTCGGATCACGCTGGCGGGACGCACCGCCGGCGCCAGTATCTGCTACGAATCGGCCTACGCCCGGCACATACGCGCTGCCCTGCCCGAGGCGGGTTTCCTGGTGAATGTATCCAATGATGCGTGGTTCGGCGACAGTCTGGCGCCGGCCCAGCATCTCCAGATCGCGCGGGTGCGCGCGGTCGAGACCGGGCGGCCGATACTGCGCGCGACCAATACCGGGATCTCCGCGCTGATCGACTTCGACGGCCGGCTGATCGAGGGCTCGCCCCTGTTCGAGCCGGCTACCGTGCACGGCGAGATCCGGCCCCGCAGCGGCATCACCCCGGCTGCGGCCATGGGCGAGGGCCCGGCGGTGCTGGCGGCGCTGGTGCTGGTGGTGCTGGGTGCGGCGGTGGGCCGGCGGCAGGCGCGGTCCGGCGACCCGGTCTGAATCGACGGGCCCGGGACGCCGGGCGGTTCAGCCGGCGTCTTCTTCTGGCGGCGGTCCGCGGCGGAACGCCGTGTGGTGACACTGCGCGCAGGGCGGAATGCGGCCGACCTTTTCCATGTGCAGCGGGTGCCCGCAGTTCTTGCAGATCAGTTCCCCCGGCCCCGTGATCTCGCCGGTGTGCCATTCGCCCATGACCTGGGCACGCGCCGTCAGCTCGGTGATCTCCACCCGGGTGCGGTCGGCAATGCGTTCGAGCGCGTTGACGATGCTGGCTTCGATCAGGCCGATGTCGATGCGCAGCCAGCTGCGCCAGTCCTCGCTGCGCGAGTCGATGTAGGCGCCCAGGTCCTGCAGGTCGCGCCGCAGGTACTCCATTACCTCGTGCGCCTCCTCGCGGGTCAGGTCGCTGGCCTTCTGCACGCGTTCCCGGGCGTTCTCCAGGGCCTCGTTGATGGCCTTGCCGGTACGCTGCTCCAGTTTCTCGAGGTCCTCGGTGACCTCGTGCAGCATGCGGTGGTAGGCATCGCTCAGGCGCGATTCGCGTTCATGATGGTCTTCTTCGTGCCCGCCCTCGGGAGTGCTGTTTTTGTCGCTCATCGGCATCGCTCCGGATTGATCAGTGTTTCCTTGAGAGCCACGTTAGCACGAGCATGCCCCGAAACGGGGCCACGAGCGATTGTGCGAGAGCGTCGGGACCGCGTTAGCAAAGGGGGACACCCGTCCGGGCATGCGCCACCCGGTTACCCGCCTGCGGCTCTGCGGGCGCCGGAATCTGGCTGGCATTTCCGCTGACGGGGCATCCTTCGGCATCGGGCGTGCGGAAGGAGGCCCGTGTGGCTCAGGCGTCTTCTACCAGGTCCCGGTAGGCGTGCCACATGGCGTAGCCCAGCCAGGGGAACACGACGATCAGGGCCAGCAGAGCGGTGGCTGCCGAGACCGTGAACAGCACGGTGATCAGCGCGGCCCAGATGAGGGTGGCGGCCGGGCTGGTGCGCAGGGCCTTCAGGCTGGTGCCCATCGCTGTCATGAGTCCGGTCCGGCGGTCCAGCAGGGTCGGGATCGTGACCACGGAGAGTGCAAGAACGACGACCGCGAGGGCGGCACCGGCGACGACCAGACCGGCCAGCGAGATCAGTCCGCTGGCGCTGCCCAGCAGGACCGGAAAGGCCTCGTGCAGCGGGCCCAGCAGTCCGGCGTGGCCGACGTTGAGGACCCCCATCCACAGCCAGACGAAGGCGGTCCAGGCCAGGAAGATCGAGGCCAGCAGGGCGGCGAAGGCCCAGATGGCTCCGCCGGTCGCCTCCAGCGCGCCGAAGCCCGAGCGCAGGCCGACGGTCTCGCCGCGTTCGATGCTCCGGGCCAGGCCGTTGAGGCCGGTGGCGAGGACGGGTCCGACCAGAAGGAAGCCCGTGAGGGCGGCAACCCCGGCCCACGGCCAGGACCAGAGCACACCCATGATGACGGCTCCGATCGCGGTCACCATCAGGCCGTGCAGCAGCCCGGCCGGGGCATGCCGCAGGTCGTGCCAGCCGGCACCCAGCCAGCGCAGCGGGCGGCCGGCCTCGATCCGGCGTACGCCGGGCGTGGCCTCCTCGTACCCGTGGCGGGGCCGGATTTCGGAAAGGTCGTCCGGATAACGGCGCTGGATCAGGGAGATCATGCTGCACCTCCTTCGTATCGCATCGGTCGATGCGCCAAGGGTATGTATCCTGAAGTCTAGATGGCCATGCGCCGCCTTGCGGTTGCGTTTGACGGAACCATTCGGCAGATCCGGGTCTTGTCTGGAAGGGGGGCGGGGTGACTGGTATTCTGCGCGGTTCTTCGTTCGCGGCGGCAAACAGCAAAGGTGAGGCCCATGCAGGAGCATTATTCCCCGGAGCAGGTGGAGACCGAGGTCCAGCGTCGCTGGGACGAGACCGGCTGTTTCCGGGCGCAGGAAGATGCCCCGGGAGAACCCTTCTACTGCCTGTCGATGTTCCCGTACCCGTCGGGCAAGCTGCACATGGGCCACGTGCGCAACTACACCATCGGCGACGTGATCGCGCGCTTCCAGCGTATGCAGGGCAGGAGCGTGCTGCAGCCGATGGGCTGGGACGCCTTCGGCCTGCCGGCGGAGAATGCGGCGATGCAGAACAATGTGCCGCCGGCGACATGGACGCGCCAGAACATCGAGCAGATGCGCACCCAGCTCCAGCGCCTGGGCTTCGCCTACGACTGGTCGCGCGAATTCGCGACCTGCGATGCCGAGTATTACCGCTGGGAGCAGTGGCTGTTCGTGCGTCTGCTCAAGAAGGGGCTGGTTTATCGTGCCCGGGCCACCGTGAACTGGGATCCGGTCGACCAGACCGTGCTCGCCAACGAACAGGTCATCGAGGGCCGTGGCTGGCGCTCCGGCGCGGTGGTCGAGCGCCGCGAGATGCCGCAGTGGTTCCTGCGTATCACCGACTACGCAGACGAGCTGCTGGAGGCCCTGGACGACCTGGACGGCTGGCCGGATCAGGTGCGCACCATGCAGCGCAACTGGATCGGGCGTTCCGAGGGCGTGGAGCTGGAATTCGCGGTGGACGGCGGCGAGCCGCTGACCGTGTTCACCACCCGGCCGGACACCCTGTTCGGCGTCAGCTACATGGCGCTCGCGCCGGAGCATCCCACGGTGCAGGCGCTGGCGCAGAATGACGCGGAACTGGCTGCGTTCGTGGACGAGTGCGGCCAGGGCGGGGTGGCCGAGGCGGACCTGGCCACAATGGAGAAGAAGGGCCGCGCGCTGGGCTTCACCGCCCGCCACCCGCTGACCGGCGAAGATATCCCGGTGTGGGTCGCCAACTTCGTGCTGATGGAATACGGCACCGGCGCGGTAATGGCGGTACCGGCGCACGACGAACGCGACCACGAGTTCGCGACGCAATATGGCCTGCCGATCCGCCAGGTGATCGCCCCGGCCGACGGGGGCGAGTGCGACGTGCAGGCCGCCGCGTTCACCGAAGCCGGCGTGCTGGTGAACTCGGGCGATTTCACCGGGCAGGACACGGAGGCGGCGAAGGCCGCGATCGCCGATCATCTGGAGCAGGCCGGACTGGGCCGGCGCCGGCGCAACTACCGTCTGCGCGACTGGGGCATCTCGCGCCAGCGCTACTGGGGCTGCCCGATCCCGGTGATCCACTGCGACGACTGCGGTGCGGTGCCGGTGCCGGAAGAGGATCTGCCGGTGCGCCTGCCGGAGGACGTGATCCCGGACGGGGCGGGCTCGCCGCTGGCGCGCATGCCGGAGTTCTTCGAGGCGACCTGTCCGGAATGCGGCAAGCCGGCACGCCGCGAGACCGATACCTTCGATACCTTCTTCGAGTCCAGCTGGTACTTCGCCCGCTACGCCTGCGCCGACAACGACACGGCGATGCTCGACGAACGCGCCGATCACTGGCTGCCGGTGGATCAGTACGTCGGCGGGATCGAGCACGCGGTACTGCACCTGCTGTATGCGCGCTTCTTCCATAAATTGCTGCGCGACGAGGGGCTGGTGGGTTCCGACGAGCCGTTCACCCGGCTGCTGACCCAGGGCATGGTGGTGGCGCCGACCTTCTACCGCGAGCGCGGCGATGGCGGGAAGGACTGGATCAACCCCGTCGACGTGGAACTGGAGCGCGCCGAGGATGGTTCGGTGAAAGCCGCGCGCCACCGCGAAGACGGGCAGCCGGTGACCATTGGCGGCATGGAGAAGATGTCCAAGTCGAAGAACAACGGCGTGGATCCGCAGGCGCTGATCGAGCGCTTCGGGGCCGACACCGCGCGGTTGTTCACCATGTTCGCCGCCCCGCCGGATCTGTCGCTGGAATGGTCGGACTCCGGCGTCGAAGGGGCGCAGCGTTTCATCCGCCGCCTGTGGCGCGCGGTGCGCGAACATGTCGGGGGTGCGGCGGCGTCGCCGCTGGATCCCGAAAATCTGTCCGAGCCGGCGGGCGATCTGCGGCGCAAGCTGCACGACACAATCGCCAAGGTCACCGACGACATCGGCCGGCGCCAGACCTTCAACACCGCGGTGGCGGCGAACATGGAGCTGCTGAACGAGCTCGGGCGTCTGCCGGAGGATGCCGAGGGCGCCATCGCGGTACGCCAGGAGGTGCTGGAGGGCATCGTGCGCATGCTGGCTCCGATCACTCCGCACGTGACCCAGGTGCTGTGGGAGGCGCTGGGCCATGACGGGCTGGTGGCCGATACCCGCTGGCCGCAGGTCGACGAGGCCGCCCGGCAATCCGCCCGCGAGACCCTGGCGGTACAGGTCAACGGCAAGCGCCGGGCAGAGATCGCGGTCCCGGCCGGTGCGGATCGTGAGAGCGTGGAGCGCATCGCGCGGGAAGACGAAAACGTCCAGCGCCATCTCGAGGGGCAGGGCATCGTGAAGGTGATCGTGGTCCCCGGACGCCTGGTGAATTTCGTGGTCAAGCCGCAATGACCCGGTTCCTGCCGCGTCTGCTGGTGGTGCTCGTGCTGACGGCCTCGCTGGCCGCCTGCGGGTTCCAGCTGCGCGGCACCGGGGGCTGGCCGGCGGAACTGGACCCGGTGGAGATCCGCGGCCTGCAGCCGCGGGACTCCCTGTACCAGGAACTGGCCCGGGGCCTGCGTGCCTCCGGGATCGAGATCGTGGACGAGCGCCCGGAAGAGCGGGGCGCGACCCTGGAGATCCGCTCGGTGGACGATTCGCGGCGCGCGCTGTCGGTGTCCGATCAGGCGCGGGTCAGCGAGTACGAACTGACCCGCAGCATGCGCGTGCGGCTGCGCCCGGCCGATGGTGAAGCGATGGACCTCGAACCGCTGCGTGCGTCGCGCACTTACGTCTATGACGAGACCGCCGTGCTCAGCCGTTCGGAGCGCGAGGAGGACCTGCGGGCCACCATGAACCGCGATCTGGTGGCCCTGCTGCAGCGTCGGGTGCGAGCCCTGGCCGGGGGGGGCGAGGACTGACATGGCCGTCGATCCGGGACGCATCGATCAGTCCCTGCGCAAGGGCGTGGCCCCGCTGTACATGCTGCTGGGCGAGGAACCGCTGCAGACCATCGAGGCCGCCGATGCGATCCGGGCCGCCGCCCGCGAGCAGGGTTTCGACGAGCGCACGGTGCTGGATCTCTCCGCCCAGTCCGACTGGTCCGCGCTGGATGCGGCGCTGCGTGACCGCTCGCTGTTCGCCAGCCGCACGCTGGTGGACCTGCGTCTGGCGACCGGCAAGCCCGGGCGCGAGGGCGGGGAGAAGCTGAAGGCCTGTGCGGCGGCGCCGCAATCCGACACCGTGCTGCTGCTGCAGCTGCCGCGCCCGGATCGCGACATGCGCCGCGCGGCCTGGTTCAAGGCCATGGAGTCGGCCGCGGTGGTGGTGCATGCGCGGCCGGTGCCGCCTGAGCGGCTGGACGGCTGGATCCGCGAACGCCTGACTCGGCACGGGCTGCGCATCACGGACGAGGCGCTGCAGCTGCTGGCGGCCCGGGTGGAGGGCAACCTGCTGGCGGCGCGCCAGGAGATCGAAAAGCTGGCACTGGCCGGGGTGCGGGAGATCGATCTCGAGACCCTGTCCGAGTCCACCGCGGATGCCGCGCGCTTCGATCTGTTCGGCCTGTCGGCGGCGGCGCTGCGCGGCGAGACCGGCCGCGCCCTGCGCATGCTGGAGGGCCTGCTGGACGAAGGTCAGCCCGAGCCACTGATCCTGTGGGCGCTGGCGCGCGATGCACGGCTGCTGGTGCAGGCCCTGGAACGCCGGGCCGCCGGGGCGAACGACCGCGAGGCCTTCCAGGGCAGCTTCGGCGACCAGCAAAAGGCCCTGCGCCTGGCGGCGGGACGTCTGGACGTGGCGCGGGCGCGTGACATCCTGCGCCTGGCTGCCCGGGTGGACCGGGTGATCAAGGGGCAGGAACAACACGGGGATGCCCGGCAGGGGCTGCTGGACCTGGTGGCTCGTATGGCGGGCCGGCCGCTGACCGTGGCCGACCCTGTCCTCAACCCCGAGGGTGCATGACCCGGCGCAGCGCCCCGGCGCAGCCTGGAACGGGCCATGCGGAGGCGATTAGCCTGTGACCGCAGCGTCCCGGCGCCGGTACCCCGCGACCAGGGTCAGACCCGCCAGACCAAGGCCCATCAGGGCCAGCGACGCCGGCACGGGCACGGGGGTCGGGGCCGGATCATCGCCGATGGCCGTACCCGCGATGGTGGCGCCGTCGAAGGCGAGGCCGGACTGGAAAGCCGTGTCCTGCCAGTTCACCACACCGAACTCCAGAGAGTAGGTGCCGGTATCCTCGAACAGGTACGAAGCCTGGATCCAGTCGGTGTATCCGCACCCGTCATCCCAGCAGGATCCTGAGTTGGCGCCCAGGGGAGACCATTCCGGTGCCCCGGGGATCACGGGGGTTTCCTCCGGATCGAGGGTCACGTCCGCATCCGGCTCCGGGAGCCCGAAACCCGGTACGGTGTCACCGTCCGGCGTCGTGCGGGCGGTGAACAGTTGAATCGGAGCCGCGCTGTCCGGGAGGATCTGTGCCCACGCGTAGTCGGTGAAACCTCCACCATCAGAGGAAACGTAGTTGAAGTAGAAGTTGAGTTCATCGCCCTCATCCGCGCTGAACTCTGGCGAGGTGATGGTCGATCCGGTGGTTTCGTCGCCAACGTCCAGGCCGTCGATGTCGTTCCCGTCGTTGGTCGAGATCCAGCCGTATTCCGAGTTGCCGAACGGCGACAGCGTTATATCGCCGTCCGCCGCTGACGTGCCGCAGTTTCCATTACAGTCCCAGCCGGAGATATCGATCGGTGAAGCCATGGCCGTACTGGCCAGACCGAGTGCACCGCACAATCCGGTTGCCGCAAGGCCGAGGTTAAATGTTTTCATTGGACACCTCTTCTTTTCGGAGTCAATGGTCGGGTGGCACCGCCTTTTTTGGGTGGCTCCCGGTTGTCGCATGAGCAGGAAAAGACCTACAGGGCATCGCCCTGCTGTTATCGAGCAATATCGGTGCCAGTACGGTCCCGGGGTTTCATGGTTCATGTAGAACAATGGCTTGCGGGGAGGGCGGGCTGTCTCTTGCCTCAGTGAGAGCGCCGGCATGTCAATCCCGCGGACAACCTGCCGCAGTGGTGCATCCGGCGAAGTCATCGACGCGGAAAGTGCCTTGTGGGAGAGTGCGGCCAGCCTGATCCGGTTATCGTCATCCGCGCCGCGTTCGGGGTCGCGAGCGTGGATCGGATCACCCGGGCTCCGGAAAACGGCAATGCCCGGCAGGGGTTGCTAGACTTGGCGTCCACGTATGGCGGAGCACCCGCCGACCGTGGCTGAACCCGTACCGAATTCCAACGAGTCTGATCGTATGAACGCTGCCGTGAATCCCGCCGAATCCGCTGCTGTCAGCGATGATATGGTCGCCAGGATCGAGGCCCTGGGGCGTGCTGCGCGCGCCGCCTCGCGCCACATGGCCGAGGCCGAACCGGGTGCCAAGAACGCGGCGCTGCAGGCCATCGCCGAGGGGATCGCCGAGCGTCGCGCGGAGCTGGCCGAGGCCAACGAGCGCGACCTGGAGGCGGGGCGAGCCCGCGGGCTGGACGCGGCGATGCTGGACCGTCTGGCGCTGACCGATGCGCGCATCGACACCATGATCGAGGGCTGCCGGCAGGTCGCGGGTCTGCCGGATCCGGTGGGTACGATCTCCGACATGGCCTATCAGCCCAGCGGGATCCAGGTAGGGCAGATGCGGGTGCCGCTGGGGGTGATCGGCATCATCTATGAATCACGCCCCAATGTGACCATCGACGCGGCGGCGCTGTGCCTGAAGTCGGGTAACGCGGCGATCCTGCGCGGCGGTTCCGAGGCCGCCCATTCCAATCGCGCGCTGGCCGGCATCATCCAGTCCGGGCTGGCGGCGGCGGGGCTGCCGCGCGAGGCGGTACAGATCGTCGACACCACCGACCGTGCCGCGGTGGGGGCGCTGCTGCGCATGCCCGAGTACGTGGACGTGATCGTGCCACGCGGCGGCAAGGGCCTGATCGAACGCATCAGCCAGGAGTCGCAGATCCCGGTGATCAAGCATCTGGACGGGGTGTGCCACGTGTACGTGGACGCCGCGGCGGACCCGGGCAAGGCGCAGGCGGTGGCGGTGAACGCCAAGACCCATCGCTACGGCACCTGCAACACCATGGAGACTCTGCTGGTGCATGCCGATGTCGCCGAGACCTTCCTGCCGGCGGTGGCCGCCGAACTGGACGGGCTGGGGGTCAGCCTGCGCGGCTGCGCCCGCACCCGCGCGGTGCTGGCCGACGGCGGGCCGGAGGTCGCCGAGGCTGGCGAGGAGGACTGGGCGGCCGAATACCTGGGGCCGATCCTGGCGATCCGCGTGGTGGACGACCTGGACGCGGCGATCCAGCACATCAATACCTGGGGGTCACATCACACCGACAGCATCGTGACCGAAAACTGGGGGCATGCGCGGCGCTTCCTGCGCGCGGTGGATTCCAGCTCGGTGATGGTGAATGCCTCCACCCGCTTCGCCGACGGCTTCGAGTACGGGCTGGGCGCGGAGATCGGGATCTCCACCGACAAGCTGCACGCGCGCGGGCCGGTGGGGCTGCATGGCCTGACCACCCTGAAATACATCGTGTTTGGCGACGGCCATGTGCGTGGCTGAGCGCGGCGGGAAGGTGGCGGCTTGATCGGGATCCTCGGCGGGACCTTCGATCCGATCCATTTCGGTCATCTGCGCCCGGCGCTGGAGGTGCAGCAGCACCTGGGGCTGGAACGGGTGCACTTCGTGCCCTGCCACGTGCCGCCTCATCGCGCCAGCCCCGGGACTTCGGGCGAGGACCGCCTGGCCATGGTGGAGCGCGCGGTGGCCGGCGTGGAGGGTTTCGTCGCCGACCGGCGCGAGCTGGATCGCACCGGGCCGTCCTACACCGTGGACACCCTGCTGACCTTCCGCCGGGAGCTGGGTGACGATGTGCCGCTGGTGCTGATCATGGGCATGGATGCCTTTGCCGGCCTGTCGTCCTGGCACCGCTGGGAGACCCTGTTCGAGCTGGCGCACGTGGCGGTGTCGCATCGCCCCGGAAGCCCCGCCTCGCAGGACCTGGGCGACGGCCCGGGGGGCGCGGTCACCGACGATCCCGCCGTGCTGCGGGCGAGTCCGGCCGGCCGGGTGTACTTCCAGCCGGTGACTCAGCTGGATATCTCCGCTACCGCCATCCGGGCCCAGCTGCGCGAGGGGGCCAGCCCCCGCTTCCTGCTGCCCGGGGCGGTCGAACGCTACATACAGGAGCGCGGGCTTTACCGGTCCGCCGCAGGAAACCCCACTACATGACATCCGAAACCATGAACAGCGAACAGTTGCTGGAATTGAGCCTCGAGGCGCTCGAGGACATGAAGGCCCGCAACATCCGCAGCATCGACGTGCGCGGCAAGACCACCCTGGCCGATTTCATCGTGATCGCCTCGGGGACCTCCGGGCGCCACGTGCAGTCCACCGCCGAGAACGTGGCGACCGAGGCCAAGCACCGTGGCATCCAGCCGCTGGGCGTGGAGGGCCAGGAGGGCCAGGAATGGGTCCTGGTCGACCTCAACGACGTGATCGTCCACGTGATGCTCCCCGAGACTCGCGATTTCTACAATCTGGAAAAGCTGTGGCTGGCCGAGGAAGAGGCCGCGGAGGGTGACGGGGGCGATGGCGGCATGGAGGATGACCCCGGCCTGCAGCGGGTCCGCCGGCTGCGGGGCTGAGCCGGTTTATCGGCGATGCGTCTGCATCTGATCGCCATCGGCCGCCGCATGCCCGACTGGGTCGCTTCCGGCTTTGCCGAATACCGGGACCGGCTGCCCCGCGAATGGGGTTTCCAGCTGCACGCACTGGCGGCCCCGGCGGGCTCGAAATCCATGGATGCCACGACCCGCCTGCGGCGCGAGGGCGAGGCTCTGCTCAAGGCGGTGCCCGAGGGTGCCCGGATCATCACCCTGGATGAACGCGGCCGTGCGGTGGACACCCGCGGACTGGCGCAGCGCCTGGCCGGCTGGCAGGACGACGGGCGCGACGTCGCGCTGCTGATCGGCGGGGCCGACGGCCTGGATGCCGCCGTGCGCGAGCGGGCCGAGTGGGCCTGGTCGCTGTCGCCGCTGACCTTCCCCCACATGCTGGTGCGGGTGCTGGTGGCGGAGCAGCTCTACCGCGCCTGGTCGCTGCTCAACAATCATCCCTATCATCGCGCGTGAGTCGCGCTCCGGTCGTTATGTCGTCCGCCGCTGCCTGCAACCGTCCCGACGCCCTGCCGCTTCTGCTGGCCTCCGCGTCCCCCCGCCGGCGCGAATTGCTGACTCAGATCGGCGTGGTGCATGAGGTGGCCGCGATGGATGTGGACGAGACCGCTGCGCCCGACGAGGAACCCGGGGCCCTGGTCGAGCGCCTCGCGGCGGTCAAGGCGGAAGCAGCGCGTGACCACGCCCGCCGGGGGCAGTGGGTTCTGGCGGCGGATACGGTCGTGACGATCGACGGGGAGGCGCTGGGCAAGCCCGCGGACGAGGCTTCGGCCGCCGCCATGCTGCAGCGGCTGTCCGGCCGCGAACACCGGGTGATTACCGGCATGGCACTGCTGCGCGATGACGGCCCGGTGTGCACCGGGCGCGGCGAGACGCGGGTATGGATGCGCCCGCTGGACGCGCGCGACATCGCGGCCTACTGGGCCAGCGGCGAGCCGCGCGACAAGGCGGGGGGTTATGCCCTGCAGGGGCGGGGTGCAGCCTTTGTCGAACGCATCGACGGTTCCTGCAGCAACGTGATCGGCCTGCCCCTGTTCGAGCTGGAGCAGTGGCTGAACGACCTGGAGGACCCGCCCGCCCGTGCCTGACTATTCGATTCCGAGTTTCTTCAGACGGTAGCGCAGCTGGCGGAAACTGAGCCCCAGTAACCTCGCGGCCGCGGTGCGGTTGCCGCCGGTCTGATGCAGGGCGGTCTCGATCGCCTGGCGCTCCTGGTCGGCGAGGTGATCATCCAGGCCCACATCCTCGTAGCGGATCGACGGCGGGGTGCGGCGCTCCTTCACCCCGGGGGGCGGGGTGCCCGGGTTGTCTGCGCCGGGGCCGGCGCGGCGGTCCTCGCCGTTGTCCTCCGGGGTCGGGGCGGTGGCCGGGAGATCGATGTTGTCGGCGTGGATCGCCGCGCCCTCCGCGAGGGTGGCGGCGCGCTCCAGGATGTTCTCCAGCTCCCGCACGTTGCCCGGGAAGGGGTGGCGCTCCAGCAGCTCCTGCGCGTCCGGCGCGAGTTCGCGGGCCTCCAGGCCCCATTGTTCGGCGATTCGCTGCAGCATCACGGTGGCCAGGCCGGGAATGTCGCCGTCGCGTTCGCGCAGCGGCGGGACCCGCAGTTCGATCACGTTGAGACGGTAATAGAGGTCCTGGCGGAAACGGCCTTCGCGCACGGCGCGCTCAAGGTCGTGATGGGTCGCCGACAGGATGCGCACGTCCACCGGGATCTCCCGCGAGCCGCCGACCGGCTTGATCGCGCGCTCCTGGATCGCGCGCAGCAGCTTGACCTGCATCGCCAGCGGCAGGTCGGCGACCTCGTCCAGGAACAGGGTGCCGCCCTCGGCCGCCTGGAACAGCCCGGGGTGGTCCTGGGTGGCCCCGGTGAAGGCGCCCTTGCGATGGCCGAAGAACTCGCTCTCCATCAGTTCCGCCGGGATCGCGCCGCAGTTCACCGGCACGAAGGGGCGCTCGGCGCGCGGCCCCAGTCGATGGATTTCGCGCGCCACCAGTTCCTTGCCGGAACCGGATTCTCCGGCGATGAACACCGGCGCCTGGGAGCGCGCCAGCTTGCGGATGGTGGCGCGCAGTTTCTGCATGGGTTCGGAGTCGCCCAGCAGCGGGCTGTCGGGGTCTTCGGTCGTGCTGCAGCGGGTCGGCGTCGAGCCGCACGCCGCCTCCGTCGCCGGCGCGGATTCCATGCGCAGGGCGCTGTCGATCAGTTCGCGCAGCTGCTTGAGGTCGACCGGCTTGCTGACGAAGTCGAAGGCGCCCAGCTTGAGGGCCTGCACCGCCGTATCGACACTGCCGTGCGCGGTGATGACCGCCACCGGCAGCTCCGGGCGGGTGGTCTGGATGTGACGCACCAGGTCCAGCCCGTCCCCGTCCGGCAGGCGCATGTCGGTCAGGCAGAGGTCGAAGTCCCGCTGCGCCAGCAGCTGCCGTGCCGGGTCCAGCGCGCCGGTCGTTTCGGCCTCCAGGCCCATGCGCGCGAGGGTGATCTCCAGCAGTTCGCAGATGTCGGGTTCATCGTCGACAACCAGCACGTGCTTGATGCTCATGACGCCGATCCCTGGTGTTGTTCGTCGGGGGCAAACAGGATGCGGAAGCAGCCCCCGGAGGGTGCATGCGCGTATTCCAGCGAGGCCCCGTTGTTTTCGCACAGCATGCGCGAGATGTACAGGCCCAGGCCGGAGCCGCCGGAATGGCCGGAGACGAAGGGCTCGAACAGCTCCTTCTGGGTTTCCGGGTCGATGCCGGGGCCGGCGTCCAGCACGTCCAGACTGACCACCCGGGCGACCTGGCCGGCGCCGCCGCGCAGGATAATGGGCGGGCTTTCGGGCCGGTCGTGCCCGCCGTGCACCCTGGCATTGCTGCACAGGTTCCACAGCACCTGGTTGAGCTGCGAGGGGTCGAACAGGACCTCCGAATCTGCGGGTTCCACGCTCACGTGCAGCGATTCCCGCGGTATCTGCAGCGCACTGCAGAATTCCTCGGCGAAACGTTCGAGTTCGTCGTGCAGGTTGAGCCGCTGGCGTTCGCCCGATTCGCGACGCGACAGGCTGAGGACGTTCGCGATCAGGCTGTTCACGCGGTCGCTCTGCTTGTCGATGATCGCCAGCAGACGCTGGTCGGGCGCCGAAAGGTCGGGCGATTCGCGCAGTAGCTGGGCGCTGTGGGAGATCGCGCCCAGCGGGTTGCGGATCTCGTGCGCGATGCTGGCGGTCAGGCGTCCCAGGGCCTGCAGCTTGCTTGCCTGGGCCTGGCGGCGCAGTTCGGCGGCGTCTTCCAGGATCAACAGGGTACCCTGGTCGCCCTGGTTGCCCAGCGGGGCCAGACGGACCTGCAGGGCCGGCTGTTCCTGGTCGCCGGGCAGGTGGCGGGTGCGGCTGGCCGGCCCGGTTTCTTCCTGCCATTCGCGCACGGCCCGGGCCAGGCGCGGCGAGATCGACGACAGGTGCCGCCCCGGTCGGGGCGGGAGGAGCTGGCGCGCCGCCTCGTTGATGGAGCGGATGTAGCCCCGGGGGTCGATCGCCACCACTCCGGCGCTCATGCGCGCGATGATCTGGGCGTTGAGTTCCGCCAGGCTGGCGAGATCGACTTCCTGCTGTTCGACCTGGGCGCGGCTTTCGTCGGCCCGCCGGCTGAAGTGGTGGGCCAGCAGGGTTCCGGCCAGCAGCGCGGCCCCCAGCAGTCCGGCCTGGGTCAGGCTGTCGAGGTCGCCCAGCGTGATCAGGATGGCGAGGCCTTCCGCGCCCAGAAGGCCGGCGCTCACGGCGGCGGCCAGCGGGAGGCCCAGGCGACCGGCCGACAGCAGGGCCGTTGCCATCACCGCAGGGATCAGCAGCAGGCCGATGCCGGTGTGGACGCCCCCGGCAACCACCATCAATGCGAGCAGGCCCGCGGCATCCCCGGTGCCGCCCAGCAGGATCATGCGGCGGAACTGTGCGACGCGCTCGGGTTCGCGGTTGCAGTGTTCGGCAAACGCCGCCATGAACACCGAGAACACCAGGTAGCCGCCGGCCAGTGCGGGATAGACTTCGGGGACCGCGGGGTCCACGCCTACCGGCAGGCCCGGGAACAGGCCCATCAGGAGCAGGACCAGCGCGACAAACACCCGGTACAGGGCGTACAGGCGGCTGGAGCGCTGGGTGTCGGTGTCGATGACCATCGAGGGTGGGGTGACGGGGTCAGTCC
The DNA here is from genome assembly GCF_000420185.1 of Thioalkalivibrio sp. ALR17-21. Lineage (NCBI taxonomy): Bacteria > Pseudomonadati > Pseudomonadota > Gammaproteobacteria > Chromatiales > Ectothiorhodospiraceae > Thioalkalivibrio > Thioalkalivibrio sp. ALR17-21. The sequence goes on from NZ_ATUL01000023.1 coordinate 19,692, forward strand.
CGGGGATGGCGGTCCGCCTCGGCGTGTTGCCGCGAACAGAAGCAGCGCTCGCCTTCGCACAAGGCCTGGTCTTCCGGTACATGCACGCCGCAGTGGGCGCAACGCACCATGGCGCCGCTCTCGCGCACGCGTTCCGGCGGGTCGTCGCGCCGGACCCGGCGGCGCTCGCCGCTCGAGCGCACCAGGGTGCGCACGGCAAGAAAGATGGCAACGATGGCGATGATCAGCAGGAGCAGCCTCATGCCGCGAGTTTAAAACAATGTGCACCCGCATGCCTTCCGCGGGTCTTTGCCGCATTGCGGGGGGTGTGGAACAATGCGGGTAATAGAGAAGCGTCTGGTTGCGGCAAGTGATTGATTGCGATGGATTTCGTCCCAATGTAGGCATCATCCTGTGCAACCGGGAGCGGCAGTTGTTCTGGGGCAAGCGCGCGGGGCAGGACGCCTGGCAGTTTCCGCAGGGCGGCATTCGCACCGACGAGACCCCGGAAGAGGCCCTGTTCCGTGAGCTGCGCGAAGAGACCGGGCTGCTTCCGGAACACGTGGAACTGCTGGGGAGCACCCGCCGCTGGCTGCGTTACCGGCTGCCGGAGCGCATGATCCGCCGGCGTCGCAACCCGGTGTGCGTGGGCCAGAAGCAGCGCTGGTTCCTGCTGCGCATGACGGGCGAGGAGAGCAATGTAATGCTGAATGCGATGGACACGCCGGAGTTCGATTCCTGGTGCTGGATTGACTATTGGCGTCCGGCACGTGAAGTGGTGCACTTCAAGCGCAATGTCTACCGCCGGGCGCTGTGCGAACTGGTGCCGCTGATGTTCCCCGAGCTGCAGCGCGACGACGACGCGGCACCCCGGTCCTGCAACTCTCCCGCGGTGTCGCGTTGAGCGCCCCCGCCAATCCGCCTTCCATGCTCGAGGTCCTGCGCCGGGTGGTGCAGGAGGTCAACGGTGCGGCCGACTTTTTCGAGGCGCTGCACATCATCGTGACCCGGGTGAAGGCGGCGCTGGATATCGATGTCTGCTCGATCTACCTGAAGTCGCCGAGCTCCGGGCGCCTGGTGCTGATGGCCTCGGAAGGTCTGCATGCCGAAGCGGTGGGGCAGGTGGAGATGGACCCGTCGGAAGGGCTGGTCGGGCTGGTCGCGTCACGCGCGGAGCCGGTCAACCTCGACAGTGCCCAGGACCACCCCCGTTTCCGCTATTTCCCGGAGACCGGCGAAGAGCGCTTCCTTGCCTTCCTCGGCGTGCCGATTATCCACCAGCGCAGCCTGCTGGGGGTGCTGGTGGTGCAGCAGCGCGAGGCGCGGCGGTTCGACGACGAACACGTTTCTTTCCTGATCACCCTGGCCGCGCAGCTGGCCGGGGCGATCGCCTATGCCGAATTCAACGACGAGATCTCCAGTGAGACCCCGCTGATCGGTCACCAGAACGTGGAGGCGACCGGTATTGCCGGTTCCCCCGGGGTGGCCATCGGGCGTGCAGTGGTGGCCTATCGCCTGGCGGATCTCGACTCCATACCCGATCGCGAGGGCGCGGGTCCGGATACGGAGCTCGCGCATTTCCGCCAGGCGGTCAGCGATACCCGCGAGGAAATTGAGGATCTCAAGCAGCGCATGGGCGAGGCCCTGGGACCGGACGAGCAGGTGCTGTTCGACGCCTATCTGATGCTGCTGGGGTCGGATTCGCTGGTGCACAAGACCGAGGGGCGGATTTCGGCGGGGCAGTGGGCCCCGGCGGCGCTGCGTGACACCGTGCGCGAGAGCGTGCGGGTGTTCGAGGACATGGAGGACCCGTACCTGCGCGAACGCGCGGCGGACGTGCGTGACCTCGGTCGCCGCGTCCTGTCGCATCTGCTGCCGGCGGACCGGAGCCAGGACGAATTTCCCGAGGGCGGGATCCTGGTGGGTGACGACCTGACCGCGTCGCATCTGGCCGAGGTGCCGATCGAGCGCCTGGGCGCGATCGTGTCCGCGCAGGGCACGGGCTCCTCGCATATCGCGATCCTCGCACGGGCCCTGAACGTGCCGGCGGTGATGGGGGTCTCGGATCTGCCGGTAGGCCGCCTGGAGGAGCGCGAGATCCTGGTGGACGGGTATCGCGGCCGTCTGTTCGTGAACCCCAACGCCGAGCTGCGTGCGGAGTTCGAACGCCTGGTGCGCGAGGAACGCGAACTGGCCGAAGACCTGCGTGCGCTGGCGAAGGATCCGGCCGCCACGCGTGACGGGCATCCGGTGCCGGTGCTGGCCAACTCCGGGCTTCTGGCGGACATCAAGCCCTCGCTGGAATCGGGTGCCGAGGGCGTCGGGCTGTACCGCACCGAAGTCCCGTTCATGATCCGCGACCGTTTCCCCGGGGAGGAGGAGCAGGTACGGCTGTACGAACAGATCCTCGCGTCGTTCGACCCGATGCCGGTGACCCTGCGTACCCTGGACATTGGTGGGGACAAGGCGCTGCCCTATTTTCCGGTGCAGGAGGACAATCCCTTCCTCGGCTGGCGCGGCATCCGCATCTCGCTGGACCATCCGGAGATCTTCCTGACCCAGTTGCGGGCCATGCTGCGGGCGAGCCGCGAGCACGACAACCTGCAGATCCTGTTCCCGATGATCTCCGCGCTGGACGAGCTCAAGGGGGCCATGACCCTGCTCAACCGGGCGCGCGAAGAGCTGCTGGACGAGGGCTATCGCATCCCGATGCCCAGGGTCGGGGTGATGGTCGAGGTGCCGGCGGCGGTTTATCTGGCCGAAACGCTCGCGCGGCGGGTGGACTTCCTGTCGGTGGGCACCAATGACCTGGTGCAGTACCTGCTGGCGGTGGATCGCAACAACGCCCGGGTCGCCAATCTGTACGACACCCTGCATCCGGCCTGTATCCACGCGCTGGAAAGTATTACCGAGGGGGCCCACCGCGCGGGCAAGCCGGTTTCGGTGTGCGGCGAGATGGCGGCGGACCCGGCCGCGGTGATCCTGCTGCTGGGCATGGGGATCGACAGCCTGAGTGTCAGCGTGTCGGCCATCCCCCGTATCAAGTGGGTGATCCGCTCGTTCTCCACCGATCGGGCCGAGGCCCTGCTGGCCCAGTGCCGGCTGCTGGAAAATCCGGAACAGACCCGTTCACTGCTCAACAACGCCCTGGTGCAGGCCGGCCTGGGCGGGCTGGTGCGCGCCGGCAAGACCTGAGGGCGGGCGCCCCGGTCTTTCCCCGCGGGCCCGGTGGGTGGGCTGTCAGCCGGAGGCCCGGCGGGCCCTGTTCCAGGCTACCGCGGCCGACACGGCGAACAGCAGCACGATGACACCGATGCCGATCAGGGCATCGGTGATCGAGCGGTTGACCGCCAGGATCACGATTCCGACCAGCGCCGGAACCGGCAGTTCGTTGAACCAGCGATACCAGGTGTGCCCGCGGGTGTTGCGGTCCGCGGCGAAATCCGCCACCAGCTTGCCGCACCACAGATGGTAGGCGATCAGCGCCGCGATCAGCGTCAGCTTGAAGTGCATCCATGGCTGCTCCAGGTGCACCGGCACCAGCGCCAGCATAATGCCGCCGAAGATCACCGTGATGACCCCGCCCGGGGTCATGATCCCGTAGAACAGCTTGCGTTCCATGACCTTGAAACGCTCGTTGCCGGGTGCGTCGTCGGTCATGGCGTGGTAGACGAACAGCCGCGGCAGATAGAACAGCCCCGCAAACCACGTGACCATGAAGATCAGGTGGAGGCTGAGGAACCAGGAGTAGGCGTCGTGCATGATGGCGTCCTTGTTGCGCCCGCAGCGGCGTTACGGGCCGGGTGTCCGGTGCTGGGTACCGGCTCAGGAGAGCCAGCGCTCCAGATGATCGCGGATCTGGTCGAAATCGGGTTCCCCAAGCTTCTGATAGACGATGCGGCCGCGGGGCGATACCAGGAACGTGGTCGGTGTCAGGCGAACCCCGCCCCAGGTGCTCGCCAGATCGCCATTCTCGTCGTGAATGACGGTGTAGGCGATCTCGCGGTCTTCGCTCATCGAGCGTACCCGGCTTTCGCGGTCGTGCGCCATGGCGATGGCCACGATATCGAACCCGCGGTCGCGGAAATCGGCGTGCAGTTCATTGAGGGTGGGGATCTCGCGGATGCATTCCGGGCAGTCGGTGGCCCAGAAAGAGATCAGGACCGGGCGGCCGTCATAGTCGTCGAGCGACACCGCCTCGCCTTCGAGATTGCTGGCGGCGAAGCCGGGGGCTTCGCGCACGCCATCGCCGGTGGTGATCCACGCCGCGCCGACCGCGATCAGCACAAGGATGATAAAGACGCCGCCGATCGCGGCCTTGCGGTCCAGTTTGAGCTTGCTCATGTTTCCGGTTCCCGTGACTCGTCAAGGAGGCGTTGTTACTGACCTCGAAAATGCGTACCGCGTTCCGCCGCGGGCCGCGAGCCGGTATCATGCCGCAGCATGACTTTCGTAACCAACAACAAGCCCACCCGTCTCGGGGTGGTCGGGGCCACCGGCTACGCCGGCGTCGAACTGTTGCGCATCCTCGCCGGGCATCCGGCGGTGGAGCTGCACGCGGTGACCTCGCGCAGCGAGGACGGCACCCCGGTCGCCGATCTGTTCCCCAGTCTGCGCGGGGTGCTGGATGCGGTCTTCCGGGCCCCGGAGCCGGAGCTGCTGGCGGAGTGCGATGTGGTGTTCTTCGCCACGCCGCACGGGGTGGCCCATGCAATGGCCGGCGATCTGCTCGCGCGCGGCGTACGCGTGATCGACCTGTCGGCGGATTTCCGCATCCGTGATCCCGAGTTGTGGAGCCGTTGGTACGGCCAGCCGCACGGGGCGCCGGAATACCTGGGCGAGGCGGTGTACGGCCTGCCCGAACTTCACCGCGGACCCATCTCCGAAGCACGTCTGATCGCCGTGCCGGGCTGCTACCCCACCGCGGTGACGCTGGCCCTTCTGCCCTTGCTCGAGAACAACCTGGTGGATGTGTCCGACATCATCGCGGATGCCAAGAGCGGGGTCAGCGGAGCGGGCCGGCAGGCGCGTATCGGCGGGCTGTTCGCCGAGGTGCAGGAGAATTTCCGCGCCTACGCCAGCGGCGGACACCGGCACTGGCCGGAGATCCACCAGACGCTGGCGGAGGTGGCCGGCGCGGACGTGGGGCTGATCTTCCAGCCGCACCTGGTGCCGATGACGCGGGGGATCCTGGCCACCCTCTATCTGCGTCCGCTGGATGACGGCGACTGGGAGGCGCTGTTCCGGGAACGCTACGCCGGCGAGCCTTTCGTTGATGTCATGCCGTCGGGGTCGCATCCGGAAACCGCGTCGGTGCGGGGGACCAACCAGTGTCGTCTGGCCCTGGCCACGCCGCCGCACAGTGGCCGCCGCATGGTGATTTCGGCCATCGACAACCTGGTCAAGGGTGCGGCAGGGCAGGCCGTGCAGAACATGAATCTGATGCTGGGACGCCCGGAAACGGAGGGGCTGGAACTGGTTCCGGCCTTCCCCTGATCCATGCGATGGCGACGGCGTCCGCGGGTTCCCGCTCCGCGACGGTTGCGGGGGCACCCCCTGCGCCGCGCGGTGGCGCCCGTTCTCGTGCTGATGATGGTGGGTGCGGCGGGCGTATGGTGGTGGCTGAACGCCGGAGGTCCGCAGCAGACGGAGGTGACCCGTGAGCGGGACGCGCGTCTGGTCGAGCTGCAAACGGCCTTGCAGGAACTTGCGCAGGAGCGTGACGCGGCCGTGCGCGAGCGGCTGCGCAGCGAGCGGCACCGTGAGGTGGCCGAGGCGGAACTCGCGGCCTGCCGGCGCGATGCCGAAGCTCGCGAAGCCGAACTGCTGGTGCTGCGCGAAGAGCTGGCGTTCTACCAGCGGCTGGCGGACGATGCCGGAGGCGATCGCATCGGCCTGCGCAATATCGCGGTGCATGAGACCGGTATCGAGGGTGAATACGAACTGATTTTCCAGGTGCACCGCGCCGGTCTGCGCGGAGAGGTCCCGGTGAGCTGGGACCTGGAGCTGGAAGGCGAGCGCGACGGGGAGCGCGTGAGTCAGGGGACCGACGACCTGGGGCCGGACCTGCAGTCCGGGCGCAGCTTTGATCTGCGATTCCTGCGCACGGTCCGGGTGCGCCTGGTGCTGCCGGAGGGTTTCGGCCCGCAACGGCTGTCCATTAGAGTGGAGTCCGAAGAGGACGGGCCGGACCGGATCGAAGAAACAAGAGGATGGGCTGCGGCCCGGAGGGCGAGTGAATGATGGGACGCAAGCGCAGGCAACGGGCCCGTCGGGTCGACACACTGATCGGCGAGAATACCGCGATCCACGGCGACCTGGAATTCAGCGGCGGGCTGCATCTTGAAGGCCGGATCGTCGGAGACGTGCGGGCTTCGACCGACGGCTCCGCGGTGCTGGTGGTCGACGAGAAGGGCCAGATCGAAGGGCAGGTCGCGGTGCCGCATCTGGTACTGAACGGCAGCGTGCGCGGCGATGTCCATGCCGGAGAGCACGTTGAGCTGGGCGAGAAGGCGCGGCTGGAGGGAAATCTTTATTACAGCGTGCTGCAGATGGCGGAGGGCGCCTCGGTGGACGGACAGCTGCGGCGTCGGGATGCGGATGCCGCACTGGAAGGCGAGACGCCATTGACCGCCCTGGCCGACGACACGCTTACCGCGCGTAACGATTCTTGACTCCGGCGGTCAGACTTCATAGCTTGGCAATCAAATGATCACAGGAGACACCGCATGTCCGACACGATGACGTCCAACGCGCAGGCCGAGACGGATGACATGGACATCCCCAGCCCGCTGGTGTTTACCGATGCCGCCGCAAGCAAGGTGAAGGGGCTGATCGAGGAGGAGAACAACGACAATCTCAAGCTCCGCGTCTTCGTCAGCGGTGGCGGCTGCTCCGGTTTCCAGTACGGCTTCACCTTCGACGAGACCATCGGTGACGGCGACACCGTGGTCGAGAACGGCGGGGTGACCCTGCTGATCGATCCGATGAGCTTCCAGTACCTGGCCGGCGCCGAGATTGACTACACCGAAGGCCTCGAAGGCGCCCAGTTCGTGATCCGCAACCCCAACGCGACCACCACCTGCGGCTGCGGTTCCAGCTTCTCGGTCTGACCCGGCGGCCAGATCGGCGCACTACAGGCCCGGCCCGGCAACGGACCGGGCCTTTTTCATGCCCTTTTACCCCCCGGGGATCACGCACCCGAGGATGCGGGGTCCGCGGGCCCCGGTGACCGCCGGCAGGTTTCCGCTCTGATGATGCAGGGTCCGGAATGCCAGCCATGCAAAAGCGGCGCCTTCGACCTGTTCCGCCGGAATGCCGCAGGCATCGGTGAGTTCGATCCGGGTCTGTGGCAGGGCGGCCGCGAGCCGTTCCAGCAGAAAGCCGTTACGCGCGCCCCCTCCGCAGATCAGTACGTCTTCCGGTGCGTTGCCCGGTCGCACGAGTTCCCGGGCGATCGCGTGTGCCGTCAGCTCGGCCAGGGTTGCCTGCACGTCCGCCGGGTTCGCGGCGACCAGCGTTGGCCCGCCCCGGGCGGCGAGCCAGGCGGGAGAAAAATGTTCGGGCCCGGTGCTCTTGGGCGGCGGGCGCTGGAAGTAGGGGTCCGCCAGCAGGGCCTGCAGCAGTTCCGGGTGCACCTGCCCGGTGCGGGCCCATGCCCCGTCCGCGTCATATTCGCAGCCCCGGTGGTGCCGCACCCAGTGATCCAGCAGGGTGTTGCCGGGGCCGCAGTCGTGGCCGCTGACCTCGCCGTCAGGCGGCAGCCGGGTCACGTTGCTGATACCGCCGATGTTCACCACCGCCCGGTCATGACCCGGCTGCGCGAAGCGG